>CAZNSB010000010.1:12245-23020 GCA_964575155.1 uncultured Planctomycetaceae bacterium
AGTCCTCGATCGCCTCGCGCAGCGCCTTCAGCCGAAGGCTGGGGACGATGCCGTCGTACCCTGCCGCCCGGGAAGGGTACACGATGCTGCCCTCGCCGTTGTAGACCCGCAGGCCCTTCCTCTGGGGGTCGTAGGTTTTCGGGTCAACCCAGGGGTCTTCCACGTGCTTCCAGAACGACAGCCCGCCCCAGTACAGCAGCCCGCGCATTCGGTGGTGCCACGCGATCCACGCGCACGCGCGGTAGTTCAGCAGGGGGTAGTCGATGTGCCACCACGGCGTGGGTTTGCCCTGGCACAGCGCGGTGTAGGTCCAGACCGTCTCGCCGAGCGCCTGGCGCCGGGCGGCGTTTTGCGGCCTGAAGAGCGAGAACAGCGGGCACCAGATGTCCACGGCCCCGTACAGGTCGCCCCACTTTTCGTTCTGCGTCCAGGTCTGCTCGACCACCAGGACCTTGACGACCGACTTGCACTGGCGGACCGCCTTGCCCCATTTTCGGACCCATCGGTAGGCCGCTTCGTCGTTGGGCTCGTCCCGCAGGTAGGTGTAGAAGAGTAGTTGCGGGCGGTTCAGCTTGGCCGCCGCGTCGTCCCACGCCTTCAGCCAGGCGTGGAGCTTCGCGGCCTCGGCGACGGGGTCTTTGACCGCCGCCGTCGGGCGGGCCACGCGGAAGGCGTTGACGTGATACCGGTCCACGAACTCGCGCAGCCTGCGGATCTGTTCGGGGCCGATGCGGTAGGAGCCGTCCGGCTGCCGCTGCGGGCGGACGGTCCCCGGCGGCGTGGCGTTGATGCGGTGCCGCGAGAGCATCTCGGCGCACTGGGCGTCGACGGCGGCCCAGTCCGCGGGCTCTTTCTCCTTGCCTTCTCTGGCGCGCCGGCGGTAGTAGCCCCGCATCCGGGCGGCGGGCGAGCCGAAGGCGGTGACGAGGGTTGCGACGGGCGGGAGGGCGAAGTCCCACACCGTCAGCGCGACGGGGACGGCGACCGGCGCCAGGCCCCTCGCGGCGACGCGGTACGTGCCGCGGTACTCGCCCCCGCCAGACCCCTCCGGAACGTGGATGTCCACCCAGAAGCCGTGGGTCTCGTTCGCGGGAAGGTCGAACGGGGCCGCCGAGAGCCGGGCCTGCCCCAGCGGCTTCCGCGTCAGCGGGTGGCGGAACGGGACCAGCGCGTCCGGGTACCACCCCGGCTTGAAGCCCGTGTTCCGATACGTACCGACCTTCAGCTCGAGCTGGTGCTGGCGATACAGCCTGGCGTCCGCCGCTCGAAGCACCGCCCCCCCGGCCCCGGTCAGGTCGCCCGGCGCGATGCGCACGCCCTCGACGCGCTGGGGGGAGCGAAGCAGGATCTGGAAGCTCTCCCACTCGTTGCGGGCAGCGGCCAGGCGAACGGCCTTTCCGTCGCCGGGCGGATCGCCCCGGAGCACGCGCTTCGTTTCCGCCACCGTCCAGACCGCCAGCTCGGCCCCGGCCGGAGGCGCCCAGGCCAACAGCAGCCCCAAGGCGAGCATCGCGCTGTGATTTCGCATGATTCCGCTCCTTCGCCCGCGGGGGCGAGGCTACTTTTTTCCCTCGGCCCAGCGGGCGGTTTCGTTGAGGAAGGCCTCGGCCTCTTCGCGAGGGTACGCGCCGCCGACGCTCAGCCAGACGCCCTCGGGGCGGAGGTGCGCCATGATGGTCCGGGCGTCGTCGAGGCCGGCGGCGTGGACCTCGATGCCCTTTCCGGCTTCCTGGATGCGGCGGTAGACGTCGATCCAGTCTCCGGCCCGCCCGGCGCCGGCGCCGTAGACCCATTGGACGGCGTTGAGCTTCTCGATCGCCAGCAGCGCGTCCAGGTGCGGCAGCGCGCCCGGGCCGTCCAGGTGGAAGATGCTACGGTCCAGCCGGTCGATCTCCCACTGGATGGCCGGCAGGATCGTCTCGGCGAACATCGCCGGGGAGATCATGCAGATGAAGTCGCAACTGACGTAGTACATCGACCGCCGGCTGATGGCGGGGCCCCACGTGCAGCAGGGCTCCCCGGCCGCGGCGATCGGCCCGTACAGGTCGTCGAAGAACACGCCGAAGTGCGGGGTGAGGTGCCGGCAGGCGGCGACCACGCCGGCGAGGTCGTCGGCGTAGTCCAGGGCCAGCGCCTCCGGGTCGCGCAGCGCCGCCAGCAGGTCGCCGTTGGTGTGCATGTCCGTCAGGGCCGTGATCCACTTTCCACGCCCCCGCTCGATGGACATCTCCGTCATCCGCCGGGCGACGGACCAGTAGAACGACTCCAGGTCCGGGTGCATCGCCAGCACGTCGCGGACGCCGGCGGCGATCGGGATCGACCACGTCGTCCCCTCGGAGAACTCCATCTCGCACCCGTACGCCGTCGCGCACACCTCCGGGCCGAGCCTCGGCAGGTACTTGGGGAAGGTTTCGGCCAGGAAGACGCCGGCGTCGACGGCGGCCTCGGCGCGGGCGATGGTGTACGCCACGTCCAGCCAGCGGTCCCTCAGGGACGCGTGATGGGCCCGGACCGGCCGCGGCCGCCGACCCGCCCGGACGCCGATATTCACCGGCGGGCGGTCGATGATCCCGCGGTCCCACCAGGCCTCCACCCGGTCCATGCACTGCTCGTAGTCGGGCTTGGTGATGAGTTCCACGGCTGTATAAGGGTGCTCGAATCGGCGCCGGAGTCAATGCTCCGGGTCGTGGGTGCCGGTTCGCCAAAGCCCACGGATACCCATCCGTGGGCCTTCCCGGGGCCGGCGCGGAATCGGCCACGGTCATTTAGTCGGTCCTCACCTCGGCGGGCCGGCCCGGGCGGGTGGGGAAGAACTCCGCGCGATCGGCGTGCTCGGGGAACTCCCGGAGGTAGCGGGCGCGCCACTTATGGGCGAGCTGCCCGGCCTCGTCCGCCGGCGCCAGCGCCAGGACCGACCCGCCGAACCCGGCGCCGAAGGCGCTGGCGGCGATCGCCCCCAGTTCCCGCGCCGAGGCCTGGAGGAAGTTCGTCTCGTCGATCTGGTTGGCCAGCCCGCTCGCCGCCCCCGCGTGGGAGGCGTCGAAGAGCGGCCCCAGCGGGGCGACGTGCCCGCCCAGCAGGGCGTCGCCGGCGGCGGGGATGATCTGCTGGTCTTCCCGGAAGAAGCACTCGAACCGCCCGGGGAGGTCCTCGTTCTCCTCCTTGCCCTCCGTGCCGCGGCGGATGGCGTCCAGTGCGTCCAGCAGCCCGTTGGGCCCCACGCGGAGGGCGATCTCGCGGAAGTGCCGGCACGCGACGCCCGCGGCGCGGTTGTAGGCGGCGGTGGCCTTGCGGGCGCGGCCGCTGGCGCGGTTGTACTTGGCCATGGCCTCGGCGGTCTTGACGGCCTGGACGCCGCTGCTCCCGACCACCACCGCCAGGCCGGCGGGGAAGGGAATGTCCCGCTCGAAGACCGAGGGGGCGTAGGAGAACTGGCTGAGGGTCTCCGGCTTGCAGCACAGCATCGCCGTGTGGTCCTCGCTCCCCCCGAACGTCCCCACACCCGCCTCCCCTTCCAGCCGGCCGTAAGACTGCCCGTTCTCCACGCAACCCAGGTACTCCGCCAACTCGAGCGCCGAGTGAATCTCCCGCCGGTACGCCTCCGTCTCGCCCAGCCGGTTCACCGCGCTGACGGCCAGGAAGGTCGCCACCATCAGCGCGCTGGACGAGCTCATCCCCGCCGCCACGGGCAGGTCGGAGCCGAAGGCGACGTCGGCGCCGCGCAGGTCCGCGGCGTCGGAGAAGTTCATGCCGACGCGGCGGGCGACGGTGGCGGCGTAGTTGACCCAGTGCCCCGGCCGGTGGGGCGGGGTCTCGCCGAAGCGGAACTCCTGCACGTCGTCGGGGGCGGCGGCGGCAACGACCCGGAGGACGTTGTCGTCGCGGGCGGCGGCCGCCAGGCGGAAGCCCCGGTCCACCGCCAGCACCACCGTCCTCCCGCCGGCGTAGTCGGTGTGCCGGCCGAGGAACTCCACCCGCCCCGGCACGTACCCCGCCACGCAGCGGGCGCCGCCGGGAGGGGCGAACTGCCCGGCCAGGGCGCCGGCGGCCTGGCGCATCAGCGGGTCGGGCGCGTCCAGGAGATCGTCGAGGGAGGGCATCACCCGGCCTCCGGCTGCCCGGGCGCCCAGAAGCGGACCCGGTGCCCGGCGAGCCCCTTCCTTACCGGCGCGATGTCCGCCCGCCCGGTGAGGTCCAGCACCCCCTCCTCGACGCGGACGACGCGGTAGGACAGGCCCATGCGGTCGATGCTGTACTGCACCGCCGCGGGCAGCTCGTACTCCTTGCGCGCCGGGTTCATCTCGATGGACGCGCAGGCGGCGAAGATCTCCGCCGTCAGCAGGAAGCAGTTCATCGAGACGTACAGCTTGCCGTTGCGGGCGTAGTCCTCGGGGTTTTCCGGCTTCTCGACGATGCGGAGGAGGCGGTCGGCGTCATCGATCTCCAAAGCCGCGAACCGGGCGATCCGCTCGGGGGGGATGTTGCTCGCGGCGATCATGGCGTCCCGCTCGAAGGCCACGCTCGCCGGGGGCGGCGCCGACGCCAGCGCCGCGATCGTCGCCGGCGTGTAGAAGTTGTCGGAGTTGAACAGCAGGAAGGGCTCTTGCCCCGCCCAGCCACGCCCGGCGGCGACGGCGTCGGCGGTGCCCAGCGGCCGGGGCTGGACCGCGAAGGCGAAGCGGACCTGGTCCATGCGTTCGGCGACCGCCTGGTAGTAGCTGCGGAGGGCCGACGCCCCCGGCGGGACGACCAGGCAGAAATCGCGGACCCGCGCGTCCAGCATCGCCTGGAGGGCGTGATCGAGGAACGGCCGCCCGACCGGGATCATCCCCTTGGCGCCGCGGTCGGCCAGCCTGGCGGTCGGCTCGTCCAGGGCCAGGCCCTCGACCTTCCTCTGCATCCGCGTGCCCAGCCCCCGGGCCAGGATCATCGCCCGCTCTGTCGTCGGTGCGGCGCTCATCGCGGCAAGAATGTACCGGCGAGGCCGGCGCTTTTCCAGCGCCGACTTCTCCGCGCGAGCCGCGTAAGCTGGGCCGAGTCCCGATGCTGTTGATCGGGACGAGTCCCACCGGCCGGCTGTGTGGCGGCGGGTAGTTCCTGCTGGCGCCGCCGGGAGTTCTCTCCGCGAGCGGCGCGGGGCAAGACCGCCGCAGAGAGAGAAAAAAATCTCGCCGGTGCAGTCCGGCCGGCTGACACGACATGTTGGGCGTGGCGGGGTGAGAGAGCCGAACTTGTTGGGCCGGTAGGTCTTCGTTAGGAACGGCGGGAAAAGAATTCTCGAAAAACCCCCCTTGACGGATTCCCTAGCAGTGGCGTATCCTCCCTGCCAATCCCATCGAGCGGTGGAAGGGACCAAGGCAATGGCGGTCTTTGTCGGCGAGTTCGATCAGACGGTTGATCCAAAGCATCGGCTCGCCATTCCGGCGCCATTGCGCGAGCAGGCCGACCCTTCCGAGGACGGGACCAGCTTCTATTTGGTCTTGGGTCCGGATCGTCACCTCTGGCTTTATCCAGACCAATACTACCAGAAGCTGCTGCTTCCGCTCCAGAAAAATCCGTTTCCCAGTCGGGCCGCGCAGAAGCTGGGCCTGCTGTTCGCCCTCGCCCGGGTCGTCAAGCCGGACAGCCAGGGCCGGATCGTCCTGCCGGAGAAGTGCATGCAGCGGGCGCTGATCTCCGAGGAGCTGACGCTGGTGGGGATGGGCGATCACATCGAGCTTTGGCCTGGTGAGGAGTGGGAGCGGCACGTGGCCGATGCGATGCCGCGATACGGCGAGGACCTGCTGGACGCCGGGGACGGTCTGGACCCGGCGCTGAACCAGGACAAGTGAAGACAGGAAGCGCCGGCGCAGCACGGAGGCGTGGAGTCGCCGGCGATGGGGGTTCCGAAGGCCACGGACGGCGTTTGGAACCTCTGCGTACCGCCGGGTTCACCCGGAAGAAAGGATTGGCGCATGCTCGTTTCTCAGCGGCGGATGAGCGGACCGAGCGGCCGACAGGGAAGTCTTCGCGCGGTTCTCCTCGAACTTCAGCGTCAGCCCGCGGCACCATCGAGTCTTGCCGATGGTCTCCGGCAGCGCCTGCTGGTCTTGTCGCGGCGGCTGGCGCAGGTTCAGTCGCTGGGAAACGGGTATGCCCGGGTGAGTCTCTCGAAGTACGTCCAAGGGATTCTGGACGAGCGGACACCGACGGTGTGAGGGGCCGGCGTCATGGATGATGCCGGCCACCTTCCTGTTTTGCTCGAGGAAGTGCTGGAGCTGCTGACTCCGGCGTGCGGCCGGACGATCGTGGATTGCACGGTTGGGCTCGGCGGCCATGCCGAGGCGCTCCTGGAGGCCGGCGGCAAGGACGCCACGCTGATCGGCATCGATCTGGACGAGTCCAATCTCTTGAAAACCAAAGAGCGTTTGGCGCGTTTCGGGGCTGTTGCGCGGCTGTTCTGCGGGAGCTTCGCGGAGTTGTCGGCGGTGCTGTCGGAAGCGGGGGTCTCGTCGGTGGGCGTGGTGCTGGCGGACCTGGGAGTGGCGTCGGCGCAGTTGGACGACCCGCAGCGGGGCTTCAGCTTCCAGGCGGACGGGCCGCTGGACATGCGGTTCCGGCGGGAGGGGCCGACGGCGGCGGACCTGGTCAACCGCCTGGGGCAGGGCGAGCTGGCCGAGCTGATCCGGCGCTACGGGCAGGACCGCCACAGCCGGCGGATCGCCAGGGCCATCGTGCGGGCCCGCCGGGGGGGACGGATCCGGCGGACGGCGGAGCTGGCGGGCATCGTGGCCGCTGCCGTGGGGCCGGGCGGGCGCCGGAGAAGGATCCACCCCGCCACCCGCACCTTTCAGGCCATCCGCATGGCCGTCAACCGCGAGCAGGAGGACCTCCGCCGGCTGCTGGCGGAGGTCCCGCGTCGGCTGGGTGTCGGCGGGCGGGCGGCGGTGATCAGCTTCCACTCGCTGGAGGACCGGCTGGTGAAGCAGGCCTTCGCCGCGGCGGTCCGCGGCGGCGGCTTCCGCTCGCTCACGCCCAAGCCCCGAACGCCCGGCGCGGAAGAGCTGGACAGGAATCCGCGGAGCCGATCGGCGAAGCTCCGCGCGATGGAACGAATCGGGTAGCGGCTCCGGACGCGGCGCATCGCGTTCGAGGGCATTCGGCGGCCGGCATGGCCGACGGCAGGAAGGACGGAGCCTTTTGCCATGACAGTGGAGACACGGGCGGCACTTCTGGTAGGTCTGGCGGTGATCATCCTCTTCGGGCTGGTCCTCAGCCAACGGAGCGTGAATGTCTCCGGCGTGTCCGGGGAGGAGGTTCCCTCCCGGCTCCCGCCGGCCCGCCCCGGCGGGGAGGTGATGGCGCCCCGCGTGGACCAGCCGACAGCCCCCCGCGTGCTCTCCCCGCCCCCCTCCCCGAGAAGCCCGGACAACGTCGGGCGCCGGCAGGCGCCGCCCGCCGGCGCGGGTGAGCCTGCGCCGGCCGACCCGGCGTCGAGGGTGCCCCTGGCCCGGCCGGCGGCCCCGCCCGTCAGCCGACAACCCCGCCCCGCCCCGCGGGCGGCGCCGGTGCGTCCCCGCACGTACACCGTCCGCCCGCGGGACAACCTCACCGCGATCGCGCGTCGGGTGTACGGGGCGGGGCACGAGGACGAGTACCTGCGGATTTACCGGGCGAACCGGGACAAGCTCCCGGACGAGGGCACGCTGTCGGTGGGGCAGGTGCTGGTGATTCCGACGCTGGCGGCGGAGGCCCGTCCGCGGGAGCGCCTCTCGCGGGCGAACCCCCCCCGGCGGCACTTCACGGAGGTGACGCTCGAAGCCCTGGCCGAGCGCTTCGGCCGGGGCGGGGGGCCGAGGAGCTACGTCGTCCGCCCGGGCGACTGCCTCACCGGCATAGCCCGCAAGAACATGGGCGACGCCGGCCGGCAGGCCGTCCGAAGGCTCTACGAGGCCAATCGGGATCGCGTCGACGACCCCGACCACCTGCCCGTGGGGCTGAAGCTGAGGATTCCCAGTTGAGCCGACGAAGCGGCGACAGGATCGGATAATGCGTGTTGCGTGGGTGATCATACTGCTGGTGATCGTGGGCGCGACGCTGGCCCGCCTCCGTTCGCAGCACATCGCCGCACAGGCCCAACTGCACCGACTGGAGGCCGAACGCCTCAAGGTGCGCCGCCAACTCTGGGACCAGCAGCTCCGCCTCGGGCGGCTGCGCGCCCCGCGCGCCGTCCAGCGCCGGAGGCTGGACATGGCCCTGGAGCTCACCCGCCCGCACGCCCGCCCGGAAGGCCAGTTGGCGGCGGGCCGGGGCCGTTGAACGAACAGAAGCCAGTGCCCGCCCGGCCTCGGCCGGGCGGAGGAGGTCGCAGCGGCATGGATGAAGGCAGCTTCTCGCGACGGCGATTCCACCTGGTGTTCGCGGCTCTGGCGGCGGGGCACGCCGTCCTGGCCGGGGAGGTCGCCTACCTCCAGCTCTGCCGCGGGGAGCGGCTTTCGGCCCTGGCCGAACGCCAGCAGAGGCGTCTGGTGGTGCTGCCGGCCCGGCCGGGAAACATCTTCAGCCTCACGCGGGGCGGATGCATCCTGCTGGCGGGCTCCCGTCAGGTCCCCAGTTGCTACGCGGACCCGGCGCTGCTGGACGACCGCGAGGCGGCTCTGGCGGCGGGGCGGGTGGCCCTGGCCCTGGCCGTGCCCCCCGGCGAGTTGCTGGACCGGCTGGCCGAACGCCGCCGCAAGCGGTTCGCCTACCTCGCCCGCGGCATCACCTGCGCCCAGGCCGAGGCCGTCCGAAAGCTCAACATCCCCGCCGTCGGCATCACCCACGAGTGGCGGCGGCATTACCCCAACGGCCCGCTGGGCGCCCACGTGCTGGGCCTCCGGCAGATCGACGGGCAGGCCGGGGCCGGCATCGAGCTGGGGGCCGATCACTGGCTGAAGGCCCGCGACGGCTTCAAGGTGCTCCGCGCGGACGCCGCCCGCCGAGGCCGGTACGCCGACGTCGTGGAGTATCGCCCGCCGGCCGACGGCAAGCACGTCGTGCTCACGCTGGACGTGATGATCCAGGGCTTCCTGGAGCGTGCGCTGGCGGAGGCGGTGGCGGAATACGGGCGGGAGGCCGTCGCCGACCCCGCCCGCCGCACCGCCGCCATGGGGGTGGTGATGGCCCCCCACACCGGCGCGGTGCTGGCCATGGCGTCGGTGCCCACCTTCGACCCCAACGCCTACAACACCAGCACCGCCCAGCAGCGCCGCAACCGCGCCATCACCGACCCCTACGAGCCCGGAAGCGTCTACAAGGCCTTCATCGCCTCCGGGGCCGTCCAGATGGGCAAGGCCGACCTGGCCACCACCTTCTTCTGCCACCACGGGACCTACCACGCCCGCCGAGGCGGGACCATTCACGACTTCCCCGGGTGCGCGTACGGCGAGCTGCCGCTGTCGGAGATCGTGATCCGCTCCAGCAACATCGGGATGGCGAAGCTGGGGGAGCGGCTGGGGAACGCGGCGCTTCACCGGATTTCCTGGGCGTTCGGGTTCGGTCGGCGGACGGGGCTGGATCTTCCCGGGGAATGCCCGGGTCGGCTGGTTCCGGTGCGGCGGTGGACGTCGTACGCCACCCGCCGGGTGCCGTTCGGGCAGGGCCCGATCATGCTCACCACGCTGCAACTGACGTCCGCCTTCGCCGCCATCGCCAACGGCGGGGTGCTGATGAGGCCGAGGCTCGTCGATCGGGTCGTGGACCCGGCGGGGCGGGTCGTCTATCGACCCCGCCCCCAACGCGTCCGCCGCGTCCTCACCCGCCGGGTCGCCCGCCGGTTCATCGACGAGGCCCTGGTGAACGTGGTCCGCGCCGGCACGGGGAAGCGTTGCCGGCTGGCGGGGTGGCAGGCGTTCGGGAAGACGGGCACCGCCCAGATTGCCGGGCGGAACGGATACGAGGAGCGGGCGTACACGGCGAGCTTCATGGGCGGGGCGCCGGCGGGCACCCCGGCGGTGGTCTGCGCGATCTCCGTGTACCGCCCGGATTACTCCAAAGGCTACACCGGCGGGAAGGTCGCCGCCCCGGCGGTCCGCAGCGTCCTGGCGCGGACGCTGGCGTACCTGGACGTCCCCGGCGACGACTTCCGGGCCTTGGCGGCCGGGGGCTCCGGCCGCGGCCGAAGGTAAAATAGATCCCAGCGTCGGCCCGGGCTCTGGCGGGGCTCGGAGCACCGCCATCCCGGGCGGCGGAAACAATCCTCCTGCAAGTGCCGGCGAACAGCAATGCGTTTTTCGCAACTGTGTCTCGAGGCCCGACTGGCCGAGGGCGACCGCTCGGGCGACGCCGAGGTCCGCCGGGTCGTCGTCGACTCCCGCCGGGTGCAGGATGGTGACTGTTTTGTGGCCGTTCGGGGCACCGCGACCGACGGCCACCGATTCGTGAAGGATGCCGTGGCGGCGGGGTGCACGGCCGTGGTCTGCGAGGACGCCGCGGCCGTGCCCCCGGGCGTTCCCCGAGCCGTCGTCTGCGACACCCGCGCCGCCGTCGGGCCCCTCGCCCAGGCCATCCTCGGGTTCCCCTGCCGGAAGCTCACCGTCGTCGGCGTCACCGGGACCAACGGCAAGACCACCTTCGCCTACCTGCTGCGCCATGTCCTCCGCGCCGCGGGGCACCGCCCGGCGATGCTCGGCACGGTGACCTACGACACCCTCGCCGAGGCCGCCGCCGCCGTCACCACCACCCCCGGCGCCGTGGAGCTGGCCGGCATGACCGCCCGGATGGTCGCCGCCGGAGCCACCCACCTGGTCATGGAG
>CAZNSB010000010.1:23030-24849 GCA_964575155.1 uncultured Planctomycetaceae bacterium
GCTCAGCAGGCATACGATCAGGGCGAAGAAGGTCACGCCCTCGATCAGCGCCGCACCGACGGGATCGACCTGGACGTGGGCGTGTTCACGAACCTCAGCGGCGACCACATCGACTACCACGGCTCGATGGCCAATTACCTGGCGGCGAAGCGTCGGCTGTTCGAGTCGATGGCGCCGGGGACCACCGCCGTGCTCAACCGCGACGACCCGCACAGCGAGCAGATGGCCCCGCCGCCCGAGGCGGGGCTGGAGGTCCTCTGGTACGGATTCTCCCGCGCCGCCGACGTCTCCGCCCGGATCGAGGAGATCACCGCCGCCGGAAGCCGCTTCCTCCTCCGCCACGCCGGACGCCAACAGACCGTCCGCACCCCGCCGGTGGGTCGGCACAACGTCTACAACTGCCTGGCCGCCGCCGCCGCCGCGGTGGCCCTGGGCGAGGCCCCGGCGGCCATTGCCGCCGCCCTGGGCGAGGTCCGCCTGGTGCCCGGGCGCCTTCAGCGCGTCCCCGCCGGGGCCGACTTCGACGTCCTCGTCGACTACGCCCACACCGACGACGCCTTGAGGAACGTCCTCTCCGCCCTGCTGCCGATCAAGCGCGGGAGGCTGATCCTGGTGTTCGGCTGCGGGGGGGACCGCGATCGGAGCAAGCGTCCGCGAATGGCGGGCGTCGCCGAGGCCCTCGCCGACCGCATCTTCGTCACCTCCGACAACCCCCGCGGCGAGCAGCCGGGAGCCATCATTCAGGAGATCCTCGCCGGGTTCTCCGAGCGCGGGCGGAGGAAGGTCGAGGTCGAGCCCGACCGCCGCCGCGCCATAGCGGCGGCCCTTGCCGATGCCCGAGGGGGAGATCTCGTTCTCATTGCCGGGAAGGGCCACGAAAACTACCAGATCTTGGGCGAGAAGCGGATTCATTTTGATGACGTGGAGACGGCGGCGGAAATCCTGCGCGGGCGGTGAGCCCTCCCGCCGGGGCGCTCGGGCCCAGCGCTGTTCCGGTCCGGCGGCCGTCCGGTTAGTATGGTACCAATGAGGCAGTTGACCCCGGAAGAGATACGGCAGGCGGTGCGTGGCCGGTGGCGCTGGCCTGCCCGCCCGGTGACGGTGGAGGGGGTCTCCATCGATTCGCGGAGCGCCCGCCCGGGCGACGTGTTCGTGGCGGTTCGAGGCCGGCGCTTCGACGGGCACGACTTCCTGGCCGAGGCGGCGGCCGCCGGGTGCATCGCCGCCGTCGTCGGCCGCGACGCGCCGCTCGCCGAGGACGTCCTCTCCCGGTTCGGCGGCGGCGTCGTCGGCGTGCCCGACACCGCCGTCGCCCTGGGAGACCTCGCCGGACACTGCCGCGCCCACCTGCCCGCTTCCGTGGTGGCCGTCACCGGCTCCAACGGCAAGACCACGGTCAAGGGGATGATCCACCACATTCTCTCTGGTGCGATGCCCGGCTCGGCGGGTCCGAAGAGCTACAACAACGCCGTGGGCGTGCCGCTGACGCTCTTCGCCGCCGCCAGCGACGACAAGTACGTCATCTGCGAGATCGGCAGCAGCGCCCCCGGCGAGGTCGCCGCCCTCGCCCGCGTCGCCCGCCCGGACGTCGCCGTCATCACCTCCGTCGCGCGCACCCACCTGGAGGGGCTGAGCGACCTCGAGCACGTGGCCATGGAGAAGGCCGCCCTGCTGGGCGGGCTCTCCCCCACGGGCATGGCCGTCATCTGGGCCGACAGCGACCCGCTGGAGCGGGCGGTGCGAGGGTATGACGTCCGGCTGGTGATCCGCTTCGGCCAGGCCGACGCGGCGGACCTGCGGCTGACGGGGTACGAGCCCC
>CAZNSB010000011.1:0-16042 GCA_964575155.1 uncultured Planctomycetaceae bacterium
TTTCATGAATAGGCTGGGCCGAGTCCCGATGCTGTTGATCGGGACGAAGACCCACCTTTCCCCTTGCCCCCCGGCAGCGAAAGTCAAGCCGTCGCCGGCCCCGGCCGATACACAATGCGGGGCAGGAAAGGGAGCCAACGCCCATGAGCGACCACACCGACAGCCCGCCAACGGGAAATGCGCACGCCAACGCCGTGCGCCGGAAGGTCTACCGGCTGCTGGTGGCCCTGATCGGGCTGACCCTCATGATCTGCGGGGTCGCGGGCGTGACCAAGGCCCTCCGGCCGGCGGCGCGCCAGGCAGGCGCCGACCCCGCCCAGACGCCCGGGCCGGACGATGACTTCCACAAGGCCTTCTACCGCTCCACGGCCATGCTGCTCGTCGGGCTGGCGCTGACGAGGCTGGGGCTGCCCGCCGTCCGGGCCATCGGCCGGCCGCCCGCCGACGCCCCCGGCGCCGACAAGCCCATCGCCCCGGCCGCGCCGGCGGCCCCGGCAATTCGCCATGGCGATGCCTCCGGCCTCGCCATGCCACCGGCCGGGGAATTCACCACCGAGACCACACAGGTCAAGAGCTATGAGTTCACCACCACCCTGACCGGCGCCGGCGGGGCCCTCCGGGCGGGCAAGCCCCCCCCGCCGGAGCTGCGGGCCCACTTCAACCAGCTTCGCCAGGCCCTCAGCGCCCCCGACGCCGACGGCGACACCGCCGTCAGCTTCACCGTCACCGACGCCGTCGGCCACCGCCGGACCTACCGCTCCCTCGCCGAGATGCCCCCCGAAGTCCGCGCCGCCTTCGACCAACTCAGCGAGTGGGCCGAAACGTAGGGCGCTTGGCACCAGGCACCTGCCACCAGCCACCAGTAGTCCTTCACAGTCGATTCTGTGGGTGCAGAACGCCGTCAGCCCAGCGGCGCATCCCAGGAATGCCCTCAACCGGCCGTACCGTGTCCGGGACATGACCTCCCCTTTCCATCTGGTCGGCCGCAACCGTATGCCGACTCCGTAGCATACTTTCGTCCATGCTTGCCCGCAAGCTCACACGGACTGGAGGGTGCATCAAGGTTCTGGGGGCGCCCCTGCCCGGGGGCCCGCAGACCGGATCCAGTTGTTACCCTCGTTTGAACCAGGCCCCGTCCCTCCGAGGCGACCCGATCGGCCGGGCGGGCGGACGGTCGGGCGCGAGTGCCGCTTGCCCGCCGTGCCTTCGGCGGGCGGGAAGACGACCAGCGTCTGGTTCAGTCGCGGCGCGGTCGGCGGGAAGCGGAGGGTCCCGGCGTGGGGGAAGACGGCCTCGATGTAGTATTCCACGCCCGTGCCCCGGGCGGCCTCGGCCGGCAGCTTGGCGGAATACACCCCCCGCCCTACGTGCCGCAGCGGCTCAGCGTCATAGGCGCCGGCGCCCATGCCCCGCCAGTACAGCTCCGCCCGGGTGGGCCTTTCCTCCGCGAGCACGATCACCTTCAGCGTCACGGCCTCGCCGGGCGCGACGCCGGAGCGGAGCGTGGGCACGATCAGGCGCGCCGGGCCCCGGTACGGTCGCCGCGGCCCGGCGCTGGCGGGCAGCGGCCGGCCCAGCTCGCCCTCGATCCATCGGGCCTTGTTGATGAGGATGCCCGGCAGGATGTGCTGGGCCCAGTTGGCCACGGTGCCCAGCTCCCCGGGGGTCGAGACGGTCGCCAGGAGGTGGGTGTGGACCTCCTCGACGGCCTGGACCATCTGCCTGTGCAGCGGCAGGACGGACTGCTCGATGAGTCTCTTCCTGGCGTCGGTGTCGTTTTCGTCTCTGGCGGCCTTGGCCGCGTCGCCGAACCTCGCCCAGAGGCACCCGGTTCGGCCCTGGGCCCGCATGTACCGGAACGTGTTGAGCCAGTAATCGAATCGCGCCAGGTTGCCGGCCCCCCTGACCTTCGGCCGGAGGTCGGCGAAGTCGCGTACGAAGCGGAAGTCCTTCCTCGCCTGATCCCAGGGCCGGCGGTCGGTCCTCAACTGGCCGGGGCCCGGGCCCCACCGGCTGGTCACCGGCACCCGGCCGTCGATCCGGGCGAAGATTTCTGCGGCGGCTTTCCCGGCCTCCCGGCCGAACTGGTGCAGCGCCCAGTCGCGGTAGAACTCGTCGGCAGGCAGGGACCTGCTTCTTCCCGCGGCGGTGTCGGCGGCGTAGTCCTTGTACTTCGGCCCGCCGCAGTTGATCTTCCTGCCGTAGCCCTGCTTTTCCACGGAGATCGCCGCAATACACGGGTACTCGACCACGTGGACGAGGCCGATCTTCAGCCGGCCGGCGGTCACCCGAACGTCCTTGAAGGTGTAGTCCAGGGCCCGGTTGGGCCCGACGGTGGCGAAGATGTCGAGCTTCTCGATGACCTTCGTGCCCTGGCAGGTGACGTCGAAGACCCTCTTTCCGGCGGTGCGGTGGGCGGGCTCGCAGAACTTCAGCGTGACGGTGTAGGTGCCGTTGGGGACGGCCAGGACGTAGCCGGCGAGGTGATACCGGACGGACTGATAGAGCGGGTCGTCCTCCGTGCCGGCGATGGGCTTTCTGAAGCGGGCGACCAGCCCGCCGTCGGGGCCGTCAGGGAGCCCGTCGCGGTCTTTCCCGCCGCGGTCCCACGCCGCCTTCGCCAGTGCCGAGACGTTGGGGCCGATGATCCGTGTCCGCCACATCGTGCCCATCACGCCGGTGCAGCCGAAGCGCCGGGCGTCGGCGGCGTCGCGGCGCATCCGCCCGACCCACAACTGAAGCGACGTCAAGGCCGCGTCGTCCTCCAGCCAGGGACCCGCCCACTTCCTCCTTCCCGTAATCGCCCTGAACCTGGCATCCACCGGCGACTTGCCGACGTTGTAGTTGAGGCACCCGACGGCCACGTCCGGCGGCAGGGCCTGGTCGAGCTGGCGGAACCTCCCCGGCAGCCAGCCCCAACTGCAGACGGCGAACTTCGTGCCCGGGGCGGCCTTTCTGGCCGCTGCCCGGGCCAGCGAGATGTCCCGGAGGGCCTGCTTCCAATCGAACAAAACGGGGTGCTCGGGCAGCCACAGCACGTGAACGTCCGTCGGGCAGTTGCGCGCCAGCCAGCCGAACATGCCCTCATAAAGCTCGCGCAGCACCGACGGGTCGCTCGGGTCCTTGCCTTTGGCCTTCAGGCGCTCCTTCAGCTCGCTGTGCACGATGACCGGCACCTCCGTGCCGGGGCACACCCTCACCCCCACCCTCCGGGCGTGCCGAAACGCCTCTCCGAGCATGGCCGCCGTGCGGTTGAACATCCGTTGCCGCCCGTCCGGGTCCTTGGGGCGCGGGGTCAGGCCCTCCATGACGTCGGCGCCGTAGGCGTCGCGCTCGAAAAGCTCCGACGCCCCGAAGAGGAAATCGCCGGTCTTCGTGGCGCTGTAGCCCCAGTTGCCGCGGAGGGTGTTCTGGTAGCTGGTGGTGTAGGCGAACCTGACGTTCCCGTCGTCGGCGAGGTCCTCCGGCAGGCCGACCCATACGGTCGGCTCCTCGACGAGCTTCCGGCCGCGGCCCTGGGGGTAGCAGTGCAGGCCGAGGTAGTTCATTCGCAGCTTGGCCAGTTGGGAGAGGACGGACTTGTAGTGGTCGAGGTTCCACCAGTCGGGCCCCTCGGGGAAGTCGTGCCAGGGCTGGACGCCGCGAGATTCGAAGATGGGCGTGCCGACCTCGTCGAGGGCGGGCAGGCGGAAGGGGATCTGCCGGTCGGGAACGGTGTCGCCGTGGAGGTAGAACCGAACGCCCAGGTATTCGGCGAGCCGGTAGGCCCCGTAGAGCGCCCCCGCGGCGTCGCCGCCGATCACCAGCAGGGCCTTTCGCCCGCCGGGTCGGACGGTCTTGAGCAGGTACTGCTCGGGCCCGAGGGCGGCGACGGCCTCCTCGGCGCCGGCGGCGAGGGCCCGGGCCAGCGGGCGGTCCTTCCGCGCCACCACGATCACGTCGCCCCGCCCCGGGGGCTCGTCGGCCGGGAGGATCGGCAGCAGCCGGCCGGTGCGCAGGTACGCATACCTGCGGATTTCCCTGGCGGCGAGGGCTTCCCGGAACCCCGCACCTGGCGGGCGAACGATGCTGCACCCGCCCCCCCGCGCCGCCGCAGCGCCGCAGGCCCATTGGACAGCCCAGAACAGGACCAGCCCCCCTGCCAGCGCCCAAGAGCGTTTCGCGATCACCTGCTTCCTTTCCGATCCTCACCGGGCAGGCCGCCAGCGGGCCAAGCACGCCCTGCCCGGGGCAATTGTACCACGGGACATCGGTTCTGGCCTTCGGATGCCGGCGCGGGGGGCGAGGCGGCGTCTCGGCGGGCTACCGGGCCAGGAGCGGATCGCCTATAATATCGGCTCAGGCGCGGCCGGTGTGTGCGAGAGGCCCGTGCCGGCGTCTTTGATCTGGATCAGGAGACTCCAAGATGGGCGAGGGGACCGCACTTCGACTAGGAGCAACCGCTTGCGTGGCCGGGATGGTCTTGGTCCTGGCCGCCGGCGGGTGCGGGGGGAGCCGGCGGGACCGGAAGGTCATCCGCGTGGCCAACAACGTCGGCGGGCGCAAGGCCTTTCGCGAGCACTGGGAGGCGTGGAAGGTGGCCTTCGAGCGCGACAACCCGCCCTGGAAGCTGGAGCTGGTCGACCTGGGCAACACCGACGCCGCCGAGTTCTACAAGTCCCGCATCGTCACCGACGACCTGCCCGAGGTCGTCAAGACCTGGTCGCTGACCCCCATGCTCGCCGACGCCGGGGCCCTGGTTCCCCTGCCGGATGCCTTCTACGAGAAGTTCGGCATCCCCCCCCCGGCCCCCTACAAGGGGAAGCGCTACGCCTCCTGCGGCATCTACGGCGTCCAGGGCATCGCGGTCAACCGGAAGATGTGGCAGGACGCGGGCATCACCGCCCCGCCGCAGACCTGGGATGAGTTCGTCGCCGCCCTCCGCAGGCTCAAGGCCAAGGGGCACCGCCCGCTGGTGTACGGCGGGAAGGAGTGGTCGGCCGCCACCCCGCTTCAGATGGCGATGGCGGCGAACATGTACGACTACGACATCGACCCCGCCAAACCCTCCTGGAACCAGCTCAAGGACCGGGGCGAGGTCCGCTTCGTGACCGACCCCGTTGCCCGGAAGATCATGCAGAACATGGTCGCCCTGCTGGACGAGTTCGTCGGGAAGGGGGCGCTGTCCGACGGCTACGGCGAGGAGCAGCGCGACTTTTACGGGGGCAAGGGGGCGACCTGGATCATGGGCTGCTGGATCGCCGGGGGCGTGGAGAGCTACAAGGTCGACTTCGACATCGAGTACTGGCCGCTGCCGTCCATGATCGGACGGAAGCCCGTCTTCATCGGCAAGAACCCCACCCAGGGGGGGTGGGTGATGACCACCAGCGCCGCCGGCGAGAAGCGCCCCAAGGCGCTCGCCGCCCTCGAGGCCTTCTTCGACCCGCACGTCTACCAGCTCATGCTCAACAGCCAGGGGCTGTTCGGCACCGCCGAGAAGGTGGGCATCCGCCTGCCCAAGAGCGCCTGGGCGCCCGCGCAGAGGCTCTTCGACAGCATGGCCGTCAACGTGGCGAGGTACGGCACGTCTCCGGGGTGGCTGCGGTCGCTGGAGGACAGGCCCCCCAACGGCATCGAGTTCTGGATGTGCCGCGTCATGCAGGAGGCCCTCGTCGGCACCCGGGACGTCGACAAGCTGCTCAGGATCCTGGACGAGGAATGGGCCAACGCAAGAAAGCGGTGACCGCGCCGCACGAGCCCCGGCCGGGGACCGACCCGCGGCGAAGGTCCCGCGCCCGCCGGGTGCGGACGCTGCGCGAGTGCCTCACCTCGGCGGCGTTCTGCGGCCCGGCGCTTGTGCTGTACCTGGGCTTCTTCATCCTGCCTGCGGTGATGGGGTTCGGATACAGCTTCACGAACTGGACGGGGTGGGGGCGGAACCCCGACTTCGTCGGGCTGGCCAACTTCCGCGAGATCTTCCAGCCCGACCGGCGCCTGATGGCGGCCGTGAAGTTCACGCTGTTCGAGACGGCCCTGCTGGTGGCGTTCTTCACGTTCGCCCCGCTGGTGCTGGCGGTGCTGCTGGACCGCTGCCGGCGCGTGAAGGGCTTGCTCCGCGGGCTGTTCTTCTATCCCTACATCCTCAGCCTGCTGGTCAGCGCCCTGCTGTTCCAGTACCTCTGCAACTACCGGGAGGGCGGCATCAACACGCTGCTGCGGTCGGTGGGGCTGGCGTCCTGGGCGCAGGACTGGATGGGCGACCCGTCCCTGGTGCCGCTGTTCATCTTCGCCCTGGTGGCGTGGGCGGCGTCGGGCTTCTTCGTCACCCTGTACCTGGCCAGCCTCCAGACCGTCCCCGTCGAGCTGTACGAGGCCGCCGCCATCGACGGGGCCGGGGCCCTGTCGGTCTTCCGCCGGATCCAACTGCCCATGCTGCTGCCGGCGGTGGCCATCACCTCGGTGCTGGCGCTGATCATGGGGGTGAACCTCTTCGGCGTGATCCTGGTGACCACCGGGGGCGGGCCGGGGTACCGGACCTTCACGATCGGGTACTACATCTACTGGCTTGGCGTGCTGAACAACCGCCAGGGGTACGCCTCGGCCATCGCCTTCGTCACCTTCGTGGTGGTGGTGGTGGTGGCGGCGGTGCACCTGGCGGTGCTGCGGCGAAGGATGGTGAAGCTGTGATCGCCCGCGTCGGCAGGAAGCGGCGTTTCCCGCTGCTGGAGGGCGTCCTGCTCCTGGCCGGGGTGATCTACGTCTCCCCCTGCCTGCTGGCCCTGGTCAACTCCTTCAAGACGCTCCCGGAAATCGTCCGGTCGCCGCTGGCCCTGCCCCGGACCCTGCGCTTCGACAACTACGAGTACGTCCTCACCGGCATCGAGCTGCTGCGGGCCATGCGCAACAGCTTCCTCATGTGCGCCGCGGTCATCGGCTGCCTGATCACCCTCGCCCCGATGGCGGCGTACTCGCTCACCCGCCGGTCCATGAAAACCGCGCCGGCACTGCGGGTGCTGTTCCTGGCCGGGCTGACCATCCCCTTCCAGGTGATCCTCATCCCGCTGCTGATGGAGTTCCGGCTGCTGGGCATCCAGAACACCTACGTCGCCCTGCTGCTGCACTACGTCTCCGGGGGGCTGCCGCTGTGCATCTTCCTCTACAGCGGCTTCATGCAGACCATCCCCCGCGAGCTGGAGGAGGCGGCCGCCATCGACGGCTGCCGGCCCTTCCTGACCTTCTGGCGGATCGTCTTCCCCCTGCTGACGCCCTGCACGGTCACCATCGTCATCTTCTGGGGGCTGTGGATCTGGAACGACTTCGTCCAGGCGTTCATCATCATGGGCCCCTCGCGGGGGCAACTGGCGTTCGTCCAGCTCTGGCGGTTCCTCTCCGACAAGTACGTGAAGAACTGGAACCACATCTTCGCCGGCGTCATCGTCCTGTCCCTGCCCGTGACGGCCGTGTACCTGATCATGCAGCGCCGGCTGATCCGGGGCATCGCCGCCGGCGCGATCAAGTGAGGGCGCCGGCTTGAGCAGAGGCATCGGCTGAGAGATAATGGACGGGCCCGCCAGAGCGCCGGAGGCGCACGCGGACCCCTGCAAACATGCACCTGGCCGGCGTGCCCGCCCGAGGCGCCGGCGGAACCCGCAGGAGAGAGCGATGAAACTGCCTGCCGTCCCCGCGCTGCTTTGCACGCTGATGGCCGCGGGCTGCGCGGCCGACGTCCCCCCGCCGGCGGAGCGGGCTCACGTGCCCCCCGATCTCAGGATGGTCTCGGTGGACTACCGCGAGCTCGTCTCCCGCGCCGACCTGACCTTCAACGAGCCCGTGCCGCGCCCCGAGTCCGGCCTGCCCGTGGGCAACGGCCGGATCGGCAGCCTCGTCTGGACCGCCCCGACCGCCCTGAAGCTCCAGGTCAACCACGCCGACGTCTTCGCCGCCAGCGGGTCCACGCGGAGCTTCACCCGGCGGCACGCGGACTACTGCAACGGCTGCGGGATCGTGGACGTGGACTTCGCCGAGGAGGTCTTCCCCGGCGCCGGCATGACCAGCGACCGCACCATCCAGCACCTGTCCGCGTATGACGCCCTGGCCAGCGTGGAGGGAAAGGGCGTCGCCGCCAAGGTGCTCGCCTGGCACGAGCGCGACGTGATGGCCATCGAGTGCAGGGACCGCCGCCGCCGGCCCGGGCCGGTCGGCATCGTCCTGAAGATGCTCCGCCCCCCCCAGGTCAAGACGTTCGACCACACCGCGGGGTCGCGGTTCGTCGTCCGCGACGGCAAGATCGTCCTCGTCCAGGAGTTCTCCGAGGGGAAGTACTTCTGCACCTCGGCCGTCGCGATCGCCGTCACCGGCCGGGCGGCCAGGGCGGTGCCCATCGACGAGATGACCATGCGGCTGGACGCGGCTGCCGGCAAGGGGACGTTCACGATCCTCATCGCCTGCGCGGCCAGCTTCGACCGGAATGAGGACGTCGTCGCCGCCGCCCTGAGGCAGTTGGACGCCGCCGCCGGGCTGGGCTTCGCCGGGCTGCTGAAGGCCAACCAGGCCTTCTGGCACGACTTCTGGCGGAAGTCGTTCGTCCACGCCCACAGCGACGACGGCCTGGCCGACATGGTCAGCGAGTACTACACCTACTACCTCTACGTCATGGGCTCCTCCAGCCGGGGAAACTACCCGCCCAAGTTCAACGACATGATCTGGAGCGTCCGCGGCGACAGCCGGGCCTGGGGCGCCCAGTACTGGTGGTGGAACGAGCAGATGCTCTACCGCGCCCCCATGGGCGCCAACCACATCGAGCTGATGGCCCCCCTGTTCAACATGTACTCGAGCATGTACCAGGCCTCCAGGACGGCCGCTCGCCAGCAGTGGGGGGCCGAGGGAATCTTCATCACCCACGTCAGCCCCTTCGACGGGCTGGAGGAGCTGCCCGAGGACCTCGCCAAGGACCTCCGCGACTTCATGCTCGACAGGAAGACCCTCGAGCAGACCTCCGAGGCCTTCCAGGCCCTCAGCAGGAGGAAGCACCCCCAGTGCGGGCGGTGGAACTGGGTGGGGCGCGGGAGCGGGCCCTACGGCCCGATCGTCCACACGTGGAACGACGGGGCGAAGATCTCCTGGCTGTACTGGCAGCGGTACGAGTACACGCTGGACAAGGAGTTCCTCCGCGACCGGGCGTACCCCATGATCAAGGGCATGGCCGAGTTCTACCGCACCTGCCCGCGCGTCGTGAAGCGCGACGACGGGAAGTACCACGTCTACAAGACCAACCACTCCGAGTCCATCTGGGGATGCCAGGACCCCATGGACGAGATGACCGGCATGAAGGCCATGTTCACCCTGGCCATCCAGGCCTCGGAAATCCTCGGCGTGGACGCGGGGCTTCGCCCCCCCTGGCGCGACCGGCTCGAGAACCTCGCGCCCTTCCCCGTCAGCGACCACCCCAAGGCCATCTGGAACCCCAAGTGGCCCCGCCAGCCGAGATGCTGGACCACCGGCCTGCTGCCGGCGGTGAAGGTGCCCGGCTACTACGGCGGCATGCGCCCCGCCCTGCACTACGACCTGTGGACGCTGGAGACGCCCGACCCCGAGATGGCGCGCATCGCCCGCAACACGTTCCCCTACGATTGGGGCTACAGCAACTTCCACCGGGGCCGCCCGGCCCACGGCTGCGCGGAGACCCCCATCACCGCCGCCAAGCTGGGCCTGCCGGAGGAGGTCAAGCTGATGCTGCCGATCCACACGAAGATGTACGGCCTGCTGCCCAACCGCATGTGCGCCTACGAGGGAGTCCACAGCGTGGAGCGGCTGGGGACCTGCGGGTACGCCCTCCAGGAGGCCCTGCGCCAGTCCGTCCCGCCACACACCGGCGGCGAGCACGTCATCCGCGTCTTCCCCGCCTGGCCGAGGCAGTGGGACGCGACCTTCCGCCTGCTCGCCGGCGGGGGGTTCCTGGTGGCCTCGGCCATGCGCACCGGCCGGATCGAGTTCGTCGAGCTGCTCTCCCAGCTCGGCGGGCCCTGCCGCCTCCGCAACCCCTGGCCGAAGCAGGCGGTGGTCCTGCACCGCGACGGCAAGGCCGCCAAGACCCTCTCCGGCGACCTGCTCACCTTCGACACCCGCAAGGGCGAGAACCTCCTGGTCCTGCCGAAAGGCAAGTCCGTTCGCCCCCCCAGGCCCCTGCCGATCCCCTAATCGCGGAGGGCGCCTTCCCGACCGCAGCGCGAAAGGAGCCTCTTCATGAAGAGCCGACCAAGCCGCACGAAGCGGAAGTTCGGGGCCGCGTTCAAGACGGTGCCCCTGGCAAAATACCTCAACTTCCCGCCGGGACGCGTCGCGGGGTCGTGGTGGAAGCAGCTCGCCCGGCAGGTCAGCGGGTACCCGCAAGGCCGGCAGACGGCGTGGGGCATTCCCTTCTCGATGGGGCGCGGGCGCCGGCGGGTGATCCTGGCGGCAAGAGGGCGCGACGAAACCGTGATCGCCCTTCGCGGGCGGGCCGACTTCCTCTGCCTGCTGCACGAGTGGCGGCAACTGCCCCAGACGCTTCAGCCCGAGGACCCGACCGAGGGGCTGGCGGTGGGCGAGTACGAGCTGACCTACGCCGACGGCTCCGCGCACGTCCAGCCGGTGCGGGCGCGGTTCGAGGTGGCGATGGCCGAGAGCCCCGGCCCGCCGTGGGTGGCGCTGCCGTTTCAGATGTGGGAGGCCGTCGACCCGGTCAGCTACCCCGAGGGCTCCGAGTGGGGCTGGGCCCAGACCGGCACCCGCGGGCCGCAGGGCACGCCGCTGGTCTACGCCCTGCCGAACCCCTCTCCCGAGCGGTCGATCCGCTCGCTGACGGTCCGCGGGCTCGCCAGATCGCCCCTGCTGGTGGCCGGCCTGACGCTCTATCGCGGCGCCTCCCACCCCCTGCGCCACCTGCCGCGGCGGAGCTACCGCGTCCAGGCGCCCGGCCGGCGGATGAAGATCGAAACCGCCGAGGTGGACCTCGGCGGCGTCGTTCGGATCGAGCAGACCGCCGCCCCGCGCGGAAAGAAGTGGCTGGCCTCGCCGTATGCCGGGCTGGTCCGCGCCGTCGAGCCCGCCGGGGGGGCCGAGAGCCTGCTGGAGATCGCCGGGGCCGAGGACGCGACCGTCTCGGTCAAGCTCGCCGGCCGGCGCGGGCGGGAGAAGTTCTCGCTGGGCGAGGCGTTCCATCGGGGCTCGGCCGCCGCCGACGCCGGCCGGGCGAGGCTCCAGGTGCTGGGAAAGGACCGCCAGTGGATGCGCGTCGTGGTCCGCGACGCGGACACGGGCAGGCCGACGCCGGCGCGGATTCACTTTTCCGGCCCGCGGGGCGAGTACATCGCCCCCTACGGCCACCACAGCCAGATCAACCCGGGCTGGTTCATGGACTACGGCGCCGACGTGCTCGTCGGCGGGCGGAGCTTCGCCTACGTGGACGGGGAGTTCACCACCGACCTGCCCGTCGGCGAGCTGTACGTGGAGATCTGCAAGGGCTTCGAGTACGCCCCCGTCCGCCGGAAGGTGACCGTCCGCCCGGGCCAGAAGCTGCTGGAGCTGAAGATCGCCCGCGCCGCCGACTGGCGCAGCGCCGGGTGGGTCACCGCCGACACCCACGTCCACTTCATCAGCCCACACACCGCCGCCCTACAGGCCCAGGGAGAGGGCGTCAACGTCGTCAACCTGCTGGCCACCCAGTTGGGCAGGCTCTTCACCAACGTCGGCGACATCCGCGGCCGGGTCAACGTCCTCGAAGACGACACCATGGTCTTCGTCGGCACGGAGAACCGACACCACATGCTCGGGCACATGTCCCTGCTCGGCACGCAGGGCCTGCCGGTCTACCCCATGTGCTGCGGCGGGCCCGGCGAGGCCTGGCTGGGCGACCCCGAGTTCCTGACCATGGCCGAGTGGGCCCGCGAGAACCGCCAGAAGGGCGGCGTGGTCATCCGCCCGCACTACCCCTACTGCGGGCACACCGAAGACCCCGTGCCCATCCTCGCCGGGCTCGTCGACGCCCTCGAGATCCACAACCTCCGCGGGCAGGACTTCCCCACGCAGGAGTGGTACCGGTACCTGAACTGCGGCTACCGGGTCGCCGTCGCCGGCGGCACGGACAAGATGGGGGCCTACTGCGCCCTGGGCTGGCTGCGGACGTACGCCCGGATCGACCCCGACCGGCCCTTCGACTACGACAACTGGGCCGACGCCGTCCGCGCCGGGCGGACCTTCAGCACCACCGGCCCGCTGATCGACATGGCCGTCGACGGCCGGCAGACCGGCGAGGTCATCAACATGCCCGCCTCCGGAGGCCGCGTCGAGGTCCAGGCTCGCGCCGAGTGCGTCTGGCCCCTGGGGAAGATCGAGATCGTTCACAACGGCCGCGCCGTCGCCGAAAAGGCCGCCCCCCGCGGCGCCAGGTCGCTGCGCCTCTCGGTGAGGGTGCCCGTCGCGTCCAGCGGGTGGATCGCCGCCAGGTGCTCCGGGGCGCCCCGCCACCCCGGCGGGTACGTCGCCGCACATACCTCCCCCGTCTACCTCCGCTGCGGCGACGGCCGGGCCTTCGACGGCCCCGCCGCCGAGCACATGCTCGCCCTCGTCGAGGGGGGCATCGAGTACCTCCAGACCCTCGCCACCGCCTTCGACGAGCCCTCCCGGAAACGCATGGTCAAGCTCTTCAACGAGGCCCGCCGGGAGCTGAAAGGCCGCCTCGTCGTCGAGGCCGGCCACCATCACCACCCCGGCCGCGGCCCCTACCACACCCACGGCCACAACCGCCCCGCCGACCACCGCCACCCGTGAATCTCCGGGGCGCCCACGAATGGGATTAGGATGAACGCGCACGCCCGCTCAGGACGCTCGTCGAGAAAGGAAAGACCATGAACATCGCGGCCATCAACGGCAGCCCGCATGGGATGAAGGGCACAACCGGTTCCCTGTTGTCTGAGGCGGCCAGGTCGGCCGAAGCCGCCGGCGCCGCGGTCACCACCCTGGTGGTCTCCGACTATCAGGTCAACCCCTGCCGGGCGTGCGACGTCTGCCACAGGACCGGCGCCTGCGCCATCGAGGACGACTTTCACCGATTCAAGGACGCCCTCCTGGCCGCCGACGGCATCATCCTGGCCAGCCCGAACTACCTCTCTTCCGTCAGCGCCCAACTGAAGGCCGTCATGGACCGCTGCTGCGGCCTGCTGCACTGCCAGGCCCTGCGGGGCAAGCATTCCGCGGCCATCGTCACCAGCGGCGGCGGCGGCGAGGAGCAGGTGCAGGAGTACATCCTGGCCTTCCTGCGGAACATGGGCTGTTGGACCGTCGGCGGCGCCGGGGCGACCGCCGCGACGCTCGCCGACCCCGCCACGCGCCCCGCGGCCCTCCAGGCCGCCGCAAAGCTGGGCGCCGAGCTCGTCCAGGCGATTGCTTCCGGGACGACCTACCCCCAGCAGGAGACCCAGCGCTCCGCCTTCGCCCAGCGGATGCAGCAGCTCGTCAGCGCCCGCAGCAACGAGTGGACCTACGAGGCCGACTACTGGCGCTCACAAGGCTCGTCGTAGGAACCGCCGGCCGGCAGCCTCCCGCCGTTGGCACCCACACCAGCCTTGCCCGGCGAAGCCTTGGCGGAGACGGGTCCGCCACAACGCCAGCCCGCACTGCGGAACAACTTCGGCATCGAGGCCGCCGGCATCCTCCTTGGCCACCGATCCATCACGATCACGGAGGCCTACGCCGATGAGGATCAGGGGAAAGCTGATGCGGCCATCAGACAGACAGGGCTGAGACGCAGCTTCGATCTCCGCCGCCTCCATTCGACTCCGCTCGGGCTGTGACCGAGCGGAGTCGAATGTCCTGAGTGAGCGTAGCGAGTCGAAGGGCATTCTCTGCGTTTCTTGGGCAACGCCCCCGCTCCGCTCATGGCAAGCCACTCTGAATGAACTGAAATGTCCTGAGCGAAACCACCGAAGGGAGCGCAGTCGAAGGACATTCGACTCGCCATACCAGTGGGGTCCGCATGAGCAAGACCGATCGGGAATTCTTCGTCTACATCCTCCGCTGTGCTGACGGCAGTTACTACGTCGGTTCGACGACAGATGTCGCCGCTCGCGTCGAGGCCCACAACGCCGGCCGGGGTCCTCGCTTCACCGCCTGCCGGCGACCCGTCACGCTCGTCTACTCTGAGCCGTTCGACACCATGGACCAAGCCCGCCAGCGTGAAATCCAGATCAAGAAGTGGTCGCGAGCCAAGAAGGAAGCCCTCATCGCCTGCGAAATGCAAAGGCTGCATGACCTCAGTCGACGACGTGCACCATGAAGCCCCGCGCCTTGGCCAAGAATGCCCACTGCCTTTCGTATCGAGAACCGGAACTATTGCGTAGAATGAGCATCTGAAGGCACATGGAAGGTTCCTGTCCAAAAGTCATGCCTAAGGATCGTGAAAGGACGAAATCATGCAAGGAATCTACATGGCGATGTGGCTCAGTGCTGTTGCTTGCTTGTCAATGGGCTGCTCAAACTCGGAAGTTAGCGCAACGGCCCCGGCTGAGCTGCACGGCGTGACGTACGTTGACATGTATGCTCCCGCCTACACAACGCAGCGGCCACTGTTGTGCGGCCAGGGCAGGCACTATCCCGAGGGTACGGAGATGGTCTTCAAGCATTCCGACGAGAAGGCCGAGTATCACGCGGTATTCCCCAAAGGCGTGACGGCTCCGCGAGAGAATGAGTTGACGAAAGCTTTGGTGCTGCATGGCCGGTTTGAGGCGATTCGATCAACCCTTGATAACAAGCCTCTCGAAAAACCCGCTCGGCCTGTCAAAGGGATCCCATATGGCTACCGATACTTCGTTGTTTCGGGCTGGGAAATCGAGAAGTAGTCATAGGCATCTCCTCCTCTGCTCATCCCACCGCACCGGGAGGCTCTACATGCTCAGGCCGTCAGGTTGGCCGCCGCGTAGGATCGCTTCGATGATGTCCGGTGCGAGGCAGGTCAGGCGGAGTATTCGGCCGACAGAAAGCTGCTGGAAGATGAACTCCCTTGAGGCGATATCGGACCGGTAGATGTAAACAGTTCGCTGCCAGTTACACCGCCTCCAGTGAGCGTATCCTTGCGAAACGCTCTCTGACGGATCACGGCCCGCTGAACCACCCCGGCGGGGCGGGCGCGATGTGGCGTCATTTTCTCAGGGCGTCGCCGAGTTTTTGGCCGCGGGCGAAGACGACGGCGTCGAGGTGGAAGGCGCTGCGGACGGTGGCGTAGACGTGGAGGTTGTGGGCGCCCTTCTTGATCGTCCCGAAGGGCACCATCACGGTCTTCCACCTCCGCCAGCCGGCGGTGCTGGGCAGCTTGACCTCGACCGGCTTGGCGCCGTCGAGGACGACGGCCACGGCGGTGTCGCGCCTGTGCCCGTAGCGGACCATGACCCAGGCGTCCTTGAGGTCCTTTTCCAGGCGGAAGCTGCCGACGATGCCGCGGTCGTTCCAAGGCTCGGCCGGGTGTATTCGAGTGGCCTTCATCGCCGAGGCGTTCCGGTCGGTGATCAGGTCGACCCCTTTGATGCGTTTCTGGTCCTCGGCCTCGATGACGACGTCGGCGTTGACCCATGTCTCCGGGTCGCCGCTGACGAAGGCCATGGTGGTGGTGGGCTCGAACTTGAGCGTCTTTCCGCCGGCGATCCAGGCGTAGAAGCCGGCGGGCGGCGCCTTGCCGTGGACCTTGACGACGAGGGTGCTGCGTCCGGCGGGCAGGTCGATCCTGGCGCGGTGGCGGTCCGGCACGGCCCGCTCGGCGGGGGTGGTGGTCAGGACCTTCGCGCCGTTGAGGTATGCCTCGGCCTGTGAGGCGGCGCCGAGGAGCAGCTCCGTCCGCCTGGGTCGGTCGGAGAGGACGTCCACGGCGGCGAAGGTGACCAGGTCGCCCGCCCCCACGCCCAGGCTGGCTAGGTCGACGTACCCGTCGGGGGCCTCGACCTTGCGCCAGCGGCAGGACTTGCCTTCCAGCTCGACGGCCGCGGCCGTGTCGATGCGGGTTTCCGGGCCGAGGCGGCGGCGGAAGGTCGCCCCGCCG
>CAZNSB010000011.1:16052-24841 GCA_964575155.1 uncultured Planctomycetaceae bacterium
ACACATTCGGCACGCAACTGAGTAAGAACGGCGTCGGGCTCAGGACCGCCCAGGTGTCAATGTACCTGCCCTTGACGGCCCATTCGCCCTCGACGGCCACGTCGATGACGGTGGCGGCGGGGTCGATCCGGATTTTCGCGGGCAGGGCCAGCACGGCGTCGCCGTCCTTGGCCGTCACCTTCAGCTCCAGGGGCTTTCCGGCCAGGAGCCGGGCCGAGCGCACCAGCCCCGCCGCATCGGCCAGGACGACGGGCCGGCCGGGGTCGTGGCAGTCGCCGAAGACGTGCAGGTAGACGTGCCCGCGCCTTGCCGTGGCCAGGCCCCAGGGCGAGCACCGCAGCGGCGCGGGCCCGCAGCCGTAGATCGACTCCCCGTTGATCTTCAGCCAGGCCCCGATCGACCGGAGGTGCCGGGCCACCCCGCCGTGCCAGGTCCCGTCCGGGCCGGGAGTCACGTTCAGCAGGAGGTTGCCGTTGGTGGCGACGGCCTGGATGAGCTTGCGGACGAGGACGGCGGGGGCGGGCGAGCCGCGAAAGTGCCAGCTCCACTCGCCCGTGGTGGGGACGACGGCCTCCCACGGCCTGGGGGGCTCTTCCTGCGGGAGGCGGTTCTCGAAGGTGACGAAGTCCGCCCGGTCGGGGTCGCCCCATCGGTCGTTGAGCATCACGTCGGGCTGTTTGGCCCGGACGAGCTTGTAGAAGCGGTCGGAGGCCCACTTCTTGGCGGCCTCGGTCTGCCGGCCGTCGATCCAGAGGACGTCGATCCTGCCGTAGTTGCTGAGAAGCTCGGCGACCTGCCCGAGATAGAAGTCGAGGAACTCCGGCCACTGGCGGTTGCCCTCTTCGGTGCCGACCCCGGCGCGGCGCTGCATCAGGCCGCGGGCCTCCTTCGGCACCCCGCCGAACTCCTTCCGCCGCCAGTCCCAGGCGGAGAAGTAGACGCCGACCCTGAGCCCCTCTTTCCGCAGGGCCTGGCAGAAGCCCGCCAGCACGTCCTTGCCGTAGGGCGTGTTCATGACGTTGTGGTCGGTGTGCTTGGTGTCCCACATGCAGAAGCCGTCGTGCTGCTTGACGGTAAGGAGGACGTACTTGGCGCCGGCGGCCTTGGCCACGAGGGCGAAGTTCTCCGGCTTGTGCTTGACGGGGTTGAATGTCTTGGCCTGGGCGTCGTACCGGTCCCATCCGACGCGTTCGATTCCCCAGGGGCCCTTCCCGCCCTGGAGCTGCGCCTCCGGGCCCCAGCGGACCAGCAGGCCCAGGCGGGCCTCGCGCCACCATTTCAGCCTCTTTGCGCGGGCGGGGTCGGCCTGGGCGGGCAGGGCCACGGCCAGGCAAACGGCCCATGCCACCGCTGGGCGGGGTAAGTGTCTCTTGCTTTTCATGTGCTCGGTCCTCCGTTCCGCACGGCGGCGGACGACGCGGCCGTGGCGCCGGCGCTGCTGCCGGTGCTACGCGTACCGGCCGAACTCGCGGACGGCGTCGAACATGGCCAGGACGTTGGCGACGGGCGTCTCTTCGAGGATGGTGTCGTGGCTGGCGCCGGCGACATAGCCGCCGCCAGGCTTCATGATCTCCAGGACCTCGCGGGTCTTGGCGGTGACCGAGGCGGGGTCGCCGTCGATGAGGACATGATGCGAGTCGATGGCTCCGTTGAAAAGGATCTTGTCTCCGAAATCGGCCTTGAGCGTGGCGAGGTCCATTCCCCGGCAGGAGGGCTGGACGGCGTGGAGGCCGTCGAGTGCGACCTCGATCATCGCGGGGATCAGCTCGGCGATGCCGCCGCAGCAGTGCAGCATCACCTTCAGGCCGTAGTCATGGCCGAGGTCGATCAGCCGCTTGAGGTGAGGCTGCACGAAGCGCCGGAAGGCGCCCTCCCCAAGCAGCGGGCCGGTCTGGCCCCCGAAGTCGTTGCCGATGAAGAAGACGTCGATGGCGTCCGCGGCGGCGTCGAAGATGCGCCCGCTGACGGCCGCGTAGTAGTCAACGATCCGCCCGAACACCACGTCGACCACTTCCGGCTCGTCGTACATCTTCAGGTACAGCCCCTCCATGCCCAGCAGGTCGATGGCGTCGTGCCAGAAGGGCGACCAATCCCCGCCCAGGATGGCGTAGGTTCCGCCATACTCTCCGGCCTCGGCCCGGATGCCGGCAACGTCCATCCAGCCCGGGTCCGGCCAGGGGTAGGCCTGGACCTCCGCCAGGGTCGCCTCGGCGAGTGGGTGGCTCACGGGCTGCCCGTAGCCCATCCCCCGCCGCTCGATGCCGAAGACCGTCCTGGATTCGGCGCCCGGGCTCAGCGGCACCTCCGGGCCGGCGTAGACGGCGAAGACGCGCCGGAAGTCGTCCCCGAACCGCACGCGCAGCGCTTCGTCGTCGAGTGCCAGCTCGCGCCTGGCCTTGGCCCAGAACTCCGCCGACGCCCCGCACCAGGCCGGCACGCGGTCGGGCGGGCGGTGCGCGAACGCCGTCATTACCCTCTCGCGGGAAGTCATCCGCGCCAGTTCCTCACCGTCTCCGTCATGGCCAGGAAGTTGGCCGGGGAGATGTCCTGAATGATGCTGTTGGACGAGCTGAGGATATAGTGGTCCGGCCCGAGCCCTCGGATGTGCTCGGCGACGTCTCGGCGGACGGCCTCGGGCGGGCCGCTGCGCAACAGAGAGATGTCGATGTTCCCCATCATCGCGATCTGGCTGCCCCACTGCCTCCTCAGGGCGTAGATGTCGTTGGCGTACGGCTCGACGGGATGGACGGCCTGGAAGCCCATCTCGATCAGCCAGGGGATGATCGCGTCCAGCTTCCCGTCGCTGTGATAGGTCAGGAACTTTCCGCTGGCCTTGGGCAGGCGGATCAGCTCCTCGATCCTGGGCTTCCACAGCTCCTGCATCATGCCCGGGGACAGCATCGTGCCGGTGCCCGTGCACACGTCGTCGTTGATGAGGATCACGTCGACCTCCGGAAGCTCGCAGACGATCTCCAGCGCCCGCTTGCCGCAGGCGAGGAAGTGGTCCAGCATGTCGGCGACCAGGTCCGGGTCGTCATACAGGGCGAGCATGAAGTCCTGGATGCCCATGGCCAGGTACGCCGGGTCCAGCACCCCGGTGACGGCGTACACGACGCCGATGCTCGACCCGCGCCGCATCTGGGCGTAGCTTCGGGCCTTCCGCTCGATCGACTCGGGCGAGGGCGGGGGGTGGAGGTTCTCCTGGAAGTCCGCCCGCGAGTGGATCGTCCCGCCGCAGTAGAAGAAGTCCCCCGTGGTGGACTCGCCGGCGACGTTGTTGGGGCGATAGATGTAGTCCGCCGTCACCGCGTCCATGCCGATTCGTTCGGCGAACTCGAAGTCGTCGGCGGCGCTGATGGCGTCGTCGAACCAGCCCAGGGTCGGCAACTCCCGCCCCAGGGCGTGCTCGACGACCTGCTGGTTCACGTACCAGTACTCCACGTAGGGAACGCGGTCGGGGCGCTGGCCCCGAAGCACCTTCGCCACGCGGTCGAATGTCACGTCGTCTGTGCCCATCGTCGTTTTCGGCGCTTCCGGCCGGCCGCCGGCGCCCGGGGGAGGCGGGGACTTCAGTCCCCGCGGTACCGGACGATCAGGTACACCTCGGTCTGGCCTTTCCCGACGTTGCGCAGGGCGTGGGGGACGTCGCCGCGGTAGTGAATCGAGTCGCCCTTGCCCAGCTCCATGGTCTGGCCCCCGCTGGCGACGGCCAGCCGGCCCCTGGCCACGTGGAGGAACTCCTCCGTGCCGGGGAAATGCGGCTCGCTGGCCAGCTCCCCGCGGGGCGCGAGGGTGAGGCGATAGAACTCGATGGACTTTTCCAGGCTCAGCGGGCTCAGCGTGCGGATCGTGCAGAGCGGATCGGAGCGGAACGTGTAGTGCTTGTCGGCGGCGGAGATGACGCGGAAGATGTTCCGCTGGGCGGGGGCATCGATCAACTCGGCCACCGCCAACTGGAGGGCGTCGGCGATCTTGAGCATGACCGCGACGGTGGGGTTGACCTTCTGCTGCTCGATCTGGCTGAGCATGGCGGGGGAGACCCCCGCCATGCGGGAGAGCTGCTCCAGGGTCAGCCTGCGGGCCGACCGCAGCTTCCGCAGCCGCTGCCCGATGTGCGCCGGCCGGGCGGGGGCGGGCGGTTTTTTCGGATTTTTATTTTCTTTCCTCATTTGTTCACTATATTGAAATTCAGCATAACGAACCCGCTTTGCAAATACTACACGAGGAGCCTTTGGGATGCAAGCGATCATCAAGCGCGATCGGGGGAAGGGCCTGGAGCTGGCGGAGGTGCCCGCCCCGGTCCCCGGCCCGCGGGAGGTGCTGGTGCGGGTGCTGAAGACGGGCATCTGCGGGACGGACCGCCACATCTACGAGTGGGACGAGTGGGCGGCGGGGCGGATCAACCCGCCGCTGGTGGTGGGGCATGAGTTCATGGGGACCGTCGAGGACACGGGCGTGGCCGTCCGGTCCGTCCGCCCGGGCGACCGCGTCAGCGGCGAAGGCCACGTGGGATGCGGGCGCTGCTACTGCTGCCGCACCGGCCAGAGCCACATCTGCGACCGGGTGGACATCCTGGGGGTGGACATCCCGGGGTGCTTCGCCACCCACGTCGTGCTCCCGGAGTCCAACATCTGGAAGGTGGACCCGAACATCTGCGACGACCAGGCCTGCCTGTTCGACCCGTTCGGGAACGCCATGCACACGGTGATGGCCCAGCCGATCTCCGGCAAGCAGGTCCTCATCGTCGGGTGCGGGACGATCGGGCTGATGGCCGTCGGCATCTGCCACGCCGGCGGGGCCGACCTGGTCATCGCCGCCGATCCCAACCCCTTCAAGCGCGAGCTGGGGAAGCTCATGGGCGCCGACGTCGTCCTGGAACGCGCCGACGAGCGCCGCGTCAAGGAGCTGACCGACCGCGAAGGCGCCGACGTGATGCTGGAGATGAGCGGGCACCCCCAGGCCATCGTCGAGGCCTTCCGGTCCGTCCGCAACGGCGGGCAGGTCAGCCTGCTGGGCATCCCCCCCGGGGACGTCGCCATCCCCTGGGCCAACCAGATCATCTTCAAGGGGCTGACCATCCACGGCATCAACGGGCGGAGGATGTTCGACACCTGGTATCATTGCGAGAGCTTCCTTCGCCGCCACCGCCGGCTCATCGAGCCGCTGATCACCCACCGGCTCGGCTTCGAAGACTTCGAAGCGGGCATCCGCGCCATGCAGGACGGCCGGGCGTGCAAGGTCGTCCTCGACTGGCGCGACGCCCGGGCGTGAGGGCCCCGCCCATGAACGAGGTACTGGCGGAAATCCAAGGGCAGATGCAGCAGCTTCGCCAGGCCGGTGAGTTCAAGCGCATGCGGGTGCTGGCCTCGGCGATGGGCCCGGTGGTCCGCCTCGCCGCAGGCGCCGAGGTCGTCAACCTGTGCAGCAACGACTACCTCGGGCTGGCGAACCATCCCGACGTGCTCGCCGGCGCCCGCGCCGCGATGGACCGGCACGGGTTCGGGACCGCGTCGGTCCGGTTCATCTGCGGGACCCTGGCCATTCACCTGGAGCTGGAGCAGGCGCTCGCCGAGTTCTGCTCCATGGCCCGCGCGACCACCTACGTCTCCTGCTGGAACGCCAACGAGGCGCTCCTGCCGGCCCTGCTGGGCGCCGGCGACGCCGTGGTCAGCGACGAGCTGAACCACGCCAGCAGCATCGACGCCTGCCGGCTGTGCGGGCGGGAGGTCCGCAGGCTGATCTACAAGCACGGGGACATGGCCGGCCTCGCCGACCGGCTGGCCGAGGCCGGCGACGCCCGCCGGAAGCTCATCATCACCGACGGCGTCTTCAGCATGGAGGGCGACCTGGCCAACCTGCCCGAGATCGTCGCCCTCGCCGCCCGCCACGGGGCGCTGGTCGCCGTCGACGACTCCCACGCCCACGGCGTGGTCGGGCGCACCGGGCGAGGCACCCCCGAGCACTTCGGGGTGAACGTGGACATCGTCACCGGCACCCTGGGCAAGGCCCTCGGCGGGGCCGCCGGCGGGTTCATCGCCGCCGCCGAGCCCCTCATCGAGCTGATGGTCCAGCGCTCCAGGCCGCAATTGTTCTCCAACGCCCTCCCCCCCGCCATCGCCGGGGGGGCCCTGGCGGCGCTTCGCCTGCTGGCGGCCGACGGCGAGCGGGTGGGCCACCTCCAGGAGAACGTCAACTACCTTCGCGGAGGGCTCACCGACCTGGGATACAAGGCCCTCCCCTCCCCCAGCGCCATCATCCCCATCCTCGTGGGCGAGACGGCCCGGGCGATGCGCCTGGCCGGCGCCATGCTCGCCGCCGGCGTGCTGATCACGGGGTTCGGGTATCCGGTGGTGCCGGAGGGCACGGCCCGGCTGCGGGCGCAGGTTTCGGCGGCGCACACGCGTAACCACCTGGACGCGGCCCTGCGGGCGTTCGGGGCCCTGCGCGGCGAGGTGCTCGAAGCGGATTGACCGCCCCCGCCCGCCCGTCACGGGTGATAGAACACCTCCTCCATGACGTGCCAGATCTTCTCGCCCTCCTCGATGACCTTCCCGTCCTTGTCCTTCCTGGGCTTCTTCCGCGTCGGCAGCGGGATCTGGCAGGGGTCGGTCTCCTTCCACCACTTCCGGGTCATCGGGTCGGCGCCCATCTTGGCGAAGTCCGCCGCCATGTCCTCCCCGACGTACTCGAAGTGGCTGAACAGGTACCACTTGCCCTTCCGCACCTCCCCGAGATAGATCACGTAGTTCCGGATGTGGCAGTCCTCGATCTTCTTGAGGATCTCCGGCCAGGCGTTCGCGTGAAGCTCCTTGTAGTACTCGATCTTGTCCGGCTTGATGCCCACCACCATGCCCATCCGGACCGGCTCGCGGGCGCAGCCTGCGGTCATCAGGCAGGGCGCCGCCGCCGCGGCCGCCAGCAGCGTCATACCGACCAGTCGTTTCATGGTCCCTGTCTCCTTTCTCATCCGCCCGATCGGGGGCGGGTCAGCTTGAGGTATCTCATCCGGATCACCTGCCCGGGCTTCAGCGACCGGGCCTTCAGGCAAAGCCTGTGGACCCCGGGGGCGTCAAACCGCAGCTTGCCCAGGGTGGGCTTGAGGAGCTTCCGCCCGGTGCCCTCGACCTGGAAGGGAATCTCCTGCCCGCCGCAGACCAGCACCAGCTCGCTGCCGCCGGCCTCGACCTCGCAACTGTACTGGGCCACCACGTCGTACTCCCCCGCGACGCCCACGTACACCGACCACTCCACCCGGTCCGTGGGCTTCGTCCACCCGACGAAGCTCTTGTCCGGAATCGAGAACCGCAGGTCCTTGCCGTGGAACTTCGCCCGGTAAGGCAGGACGGTGATGGACGGGAGGTCCGGCCGGCCGTAGATCGTCCCCGAGACCGCCAGCTTCCCGCCCAGCTCCACGCGCAGCACGGGGAAGGGGAGGTCTTTCTGGTCTTCAGGCAGGGTCACCCGCCGCAGCTCGCCGCTGCCGGCGACCGGCAGCTCCCTGCCGGTGCCCTCGACGACGACCCGCCGGATCGGGCTCCGCAGGCCGTTCAGCGGCACCACGATGTCCCCCCCGCCGGCCGGCGGGCTGGTCAGGAACAGGTACAGGTTCCTGCCCTTCACCGTGGACGAGCCGTAGACGTTGAAGTCCGTCGGCCCGCCCAGCGTGTCACGGAGCGTGTGCCCGTACTTGGCGTTCCACCTGCCGACGGCCTCGAAGACGTCCCGGTAGTGCTTGTCGATGGCCCCGGTGGGGGCCGGATCGAGGTTGACCAGGACGTTGCCCCCCCGCCCGGCGGCCTTGATCTGGCGGTGAATGACGTCGCTGGCGGGGCGCATCCTCCTCGGCCTGGAGGTGTAGCCCCACTGCCCGACGAGCGAGAAGCACCATTCGAACGGCCTCTCGCCGGAGAACTTCCTGTGCGGGATCGGCGGGATGCCGAACTCCGAGGCCGTGTAGTCACAGTACACGGGCAAGGCCCGCTGGTAGAACGCCCCCGCCCGGATGATGCAGTCCTTCTGGCGTTTCCAGATGAACCTGGCCATCTTCGTGTACGGCCAGTGGCTTCCGCCGCCGCCGTCGTACCAGAAGATGTCCACCTTGCCGTAGTTTCTCAGCAGCTCGTCCCACTGGGCGTACATGAACTTCAGGTAGGACCGGAAGCCTTCCTCCGTCTTGAAGTCGGGGAAGTGCCAGTCAGCCAGGGAGTAGTACACGCCGAACTTCAGCCCCTGCCGGTGGGCCTCGTCGGCGAGCATCTTCGTCACGTCCTTGCCGTACGGCGTGTTCATCACGTTGTAGTCGGTGTGCGCGGTCCGGAACATGCAGAAGCCGTCGTGGTGCTTGGTCACGTAGACGATGTACTGCGCGCCCATCTTCCTGGCCAGGGCGACGACCTCGGCGGCGTCGAACTGCGTGGGGTTGAAGAACCTCGGCAGCGAATCGTAGATCTCGACCGACGACTTCGTCAGGTCCAGCTCCAGCTTCCACTTCCTGGCCACCGCGGGCCAGCCCTCCTTCTTCATCCGGCCGCGGATGAAGCCCATCTCGCCCTCGGTGTAGTGCCCGGGAATGAAGCACAGGAACATCCCCGCGCAGGCGCGGTCGAACCACTCGGTCCGGCGGGCCCGGTCGGCGAGGACCTTTCGGCTCTCGGCGCCGGGGGCGTTGGGGACGGTCTCGTTGCGGATCCACTCGGTGCGGCGCCTCGCCCGCATGGCCCGCAGCCAGCGGTTCCGCTCGGCCTTCCGCCGGACGCGTTCGGCGTGGGGGAGGGCGGGGTCGTCGCGGA
>CAZNSB010000012.1:0-13324 GCA_964575155.1 uncultured Planctomycetaceae bacterium
CACGACCTTCAGCTTCGACACCGGCGGGGGCAGCCAGCACATCACCAACAGCCGCTCCACGATCAGCAAGACGGCCGCCTCCGGCACCCCGCCGGACTTCAAGGGCGCCATCGGCGTGACGGCCGACAGCGTCGAGGGGCTGGACATCACCACGCCGGTCTTCAACTTCGAGCTGCGGAAGTTCAAGGACAGCGTGACGACGGCGTACCTGGCGAACGTCTACGACCTGACGGGCAAGGTCAACAACGCCCAGGTGGTGCTGACGGTCAACGGGGCGACGATCACCTTCGAGGCTGGCGAGTTGCTGTTCCTGGGGGCTTCGGGCGGGAAGACCATCGGCAAGGGCCAGTGGGAGATCAACTACCGCTTCGCGGCCCAGCCGAATCGGACGAGCATCGCCGTGGGCGACATCACCGTGCCGGCCAAGAAGGGCTGGGAGTACCTCTGGGTCCGCTACAAGGACGCCGAGCACGGTGCGTCGAAGTCCATCGTGAAGGTCCCGCTGGCGGCGTACGTGGAGCAGGTCTACGAGTCGGGCGACTTCAGCCTGCTGTGATGCCATGGAAAAGGTCAAGCCGGGAGATCCGCTACGAATCACCGCGAAGGCGTGGAACGAGTTCGTCGATGCCGCGGAGTTCGTCAAGTCGCTGCGGCACGGCCTGGCCAATGCCGGCGGGCGGGCGCTGACCGATCAGGACGTGGTGCTGCTCAAGAATGCCAGTGGCGGCGACCTGGACCGATTCGGCGTCCTGTCGATCACGAGCGTGGTCTACACGCCCACGGACAACCCCGACGGGTTCAAGAACCGCCCGGTCCTGTCGGGCGTGACGCCCACGGCGGACATGGCCGGCGACTTCGCCGTCGCGCTGACGCCCATCCCCGACGGCGAGATCGGCCCGGCCGTGGCCAGCGGGATCACCGTCGCGCAGCTCAACGTGATCTCCGCCGACCACGAGTATGCCGACACCGCGACGGGCGTGGGCGCGACGCTGCGGACCTGCGACACCGGGCGTGCACAGATCATCTGGAGAGAGTCGGGCACCGGCAGCAAGTGGGCGGTGGTCCGCCTCGGAATCGAGCCGCCGGCGGGCCTGTGGGGCAAGGCCGCGGCGATCTGGCAGAACGATGCCACGGCTACCGGCAACGGCTGCTACGTCAACGTCAACCCCTGCAAGCGCGACGGCACGAGCGTCGATTCCGGCGTGACGCACAAGGTCTGGCTGCCCCGCAACGGCCGGCGTGAAGACCCGAACGTCCAGTCCGGCAACGTAATCAGCTACCAGCGGGAGCCGGGCGGCGACCACATGAACCCGTCGGGCTGCCTGGACGGCAAGGTCAACGAGACCGTGCGGATTCATCTAGACAAAGACAACATCCCGGCCGGCTGGTCGGTCTTCGGCGCCGGCAAGTTCCTTGTCGGCTACGATGCCGGCGACGGCGACTACGACGCGGTCGGCAAGACGGGCGGCTTCAAGAAGCACGGCGACACCGAGAACGACCACCCCGGCCACGAGGACCACACGCACCCGCTTCCGACCTGCCAACCCGCCGTGGCGGGCTCGGCCGGGAACCTGCTCAACGGCGTCGATACCGGCGCGCAGAACGAGGTCTTTGCCCACACCGGGGACGCCGACAACCGACCGCCGTTCACCACCGTCGTCTGGATCAGGAGGACCAGCTGATGGCCGAGCACCGGTGGATCTGGTGGCAGTACCACGGGACGCACATGGCGGACTCGCCCGAAGCGGAGCTGCACCGCCAGGTCCGGCCGTTCCTGGCTGGCAGCCACGCCCTCGCCGATCCGTCGTGGCTGGCCCAGCGTGACGACGCCGAGGCTGTCGGGCGGATCGCCGAGTCCTTTGGGCTCCGCAAGCGGCCCGCCCGTCAGCAGGCCGACGAAGCCCGCCGGCAACGCCCGGCCGTGCGGCACGAGCGGCGGGACGAGCTGCCGCCGATGCCGCCCGGCGGCTGGGAGCACCTGTCGTGGTTGTACTTCAATAACTCTATCGGCAACCCGCACGTACCGGCCTGGCTCGGGCTGGCCGACCACATCCTGACCGGAGACCCGGACGTCCGCTTGCTTTTGTACTTCACGGCCGGGCATCCCGACTGTGTTCAGCTCGTGGGCCACCTGGCCAATCGCTGGCCCGGGCGCTGGGTGCTGGCCTACCACCGGTACAACAACCAGGCCGAGACCGAGTTCGGCGGGGCAGGCGTCCTCCACGAGGACGTGCTGTGGGACCTGGCCGACATCCGACTGCTGTCGCCGATGGCGAGGGCACGCCCGGGGTTCTCACGGTTCCGCGACCGGCATCGTGCCGGGCTAGGCAGCGTGGTGCTCCAGTCGTGCCGACTGAACGGCGGCGACATCGAGGGTTTGGTCGAGCTGGCCGAAGGCGTTCTGGCAGTGGCCATGCCCGAAGTGGTGTAGTCACGACGAGTTCCCAACGCCAGATTCGCCTGCCCTCCGCCTTCCAGGCCTAGTCCTTCCCCGGGCAGAGCCCCCCCTGTGCGCTGGCGCTGACGTACCACCGGACGTGGATCTGCTGTTTGGTGAGGTATCGTCTACTTGCGGGTTGCCTGGCCGCGCGGCATAATCCCCACCGGCGCATGTCTCGCCCACGCGGGGACGAAGCGGGTGCTGACTTCGGCCCTGCTCGGGGGAGACTGTACCTCGGCCCAACGCAATGACCTTCAGTGGACTTGAGCCCATGGCACGACGCAAGAAAGCGGCGAAGAAGAAGCCCGTCGAACAGTACGATCATCACGACAAGAAGCGGGCCAACAACCCGCCCGTCGGCCTGGTGACGTCGCAGACGGACCCGGAAACAGACGCCAGAACCGAGTACGCCTACGATCCGCACCTCGATCCGCACCTCGCCTGGGCCGGCAAGGCTGAGCGGATGAGTTTCGAAGTGCCGACCGTCTCACTCCACGTTCACGAGCGCATCGACCCCAAGACCATCATCGAGGCCGTCCGCGCCAGGAACGGCGCTGGCGACGCGAGGTCAGGCGGCCAACTTGCCCTCTTCGAGAAGCCCGAGGAGAACCCTCCGCTACGGGATGCGCTGGACTTCTACAAGCATCCGCACGGCTGGGCCAACCGCCTCATCGCGGGCGACTCGCTGCTGGTCATGAACTCCCTGCTGGAGAAGGAAGGCATGGCCGGCAAGGTGCAGATGGTCTACATCGACCCGCCCTATGGCATCAAGTACGGCTCCAACTTCCAGCCATTCGTGAACAAGCGACAGGTCCGAGACGGCAAGGACGACGACCTATCTCAAGAGCCTGAGATGATCAAGGCGTTCAGAGACACCTGGGAACTCGGGATACACTCCTACCTGACATATCTGAGAGACAGACTGCTCTTGGCCCGGGAGCTGATGACGGACGCGGGTTCTTGTTTTGTGCAGATTGGCGATGAGAACCTCCACCTCATTCGGAACCTCATGGACGAGGTTTTCGGCCCGAGCAACTTCGTGTTGACAATCATAGTCAAGAAGAAGGGAACTTCGACGCCCACTGATCCCGTGAATGATTATGTTGTCTGGTTCGCCAAGGATCGGGCGGCGCTGTACCCGAAGGTGAAGCGTCTGTACCAGGAACGTCGGGACCCAGAGGACGACCCGAAGTTCAATACACTCATCTCTCCAGAGGGCGAACACACTCGTGTCAAGGAGCTTTCGCCCGAAGACGTAACGCGTCTTGTGCAAAAGGGCCATCGCTGGGCTCGGGTCAACTGGCCACTTGTGAGTCAAGACCCTAACGAAACTCGAAGCCATGACTTCGTCTGGAACGGAAGGCGGTTTTCATGCGGTAAGAACCGTCATTGGACATACGATCCGGACAGCCAGATGAAGCGGCTCGCCGCAGCGGCAAGGATCTTCGACGGCGGTGGGGAATCGCTTGGAGGCGTGGTGTACTGGGATGACTGGCCGTACACGACCCGCTCGAACATGTGGGACGACCTTCACGGCGAACAGGAGATAATCTATGTGGTTCAGACGAACCGCAAGGTCATTGAGCGCTGCATGCTGATGGCCACTGACCCGGGCGATCTTGTGGTCGATCCGACGTGCGGCTCTGGGACGACAGCATACGTGGCGGAGCAGTGGGGCCGACGATGGATAACGTGCGATACATCACGCGTTGCGGTCGTCTTGGCCAAACAGCGATTGATGACGGCTCCTTTCGATTACTACGAGCTTGCACACCCGGATGAAGGCATTGGCAGCGGATTGGCCTACAAGACTGCGCCCAGAATCGCCCTGAAATCCATTGCGGACAACCCTGAGATTGAGGAGGGCATGTCTCGTCTCGACGTTGAGCACGCTATTCGTAAGTACGCCGACACGGTCACGCTCTACGACCAGTCCGAGATTGATTCCGCGAGGGCCCGTGTTGCCGGTCCATTCACTGTTGAGGCCGTGCCCTCGGCCACCGTCAGGCCGATCGACGAGGTGGAAGACCTACCGGCGTCTGATGAGTCGGTGGCGCGAAGCGGAGCCACGCTGCGCCACGAGGAATGGCGGGATGAACTGCTCAAGGCAGGCGTCCGGGGTCGCAGCCGCCAGAGAATCACCTTCACCCGCGTCGAGCCGCTGGCGGCAACCCGCTACCTGCATGCCGAGGCCGAGACCAAGGAGGACCAGCCCAAGCGCGTGGCGATCTCCTTCGGCCCGGAGCATGCACCGCTGGAACAGCGCCAGGTGGAGCAGGCCTGGGAGGAGGCCCGGACGCTCAGTCCGAAGCCGGAGATCCTGCTGTTCACGGCGTTTCAGTTCGACCCCGAGGCGGCAAAGGACATCGACGAGCTCACGCCGGCCAAGACGGGCATGACCTTCCTGAAGCTGCAAATGAACACAGACCTGCTGACCGACGACCTGAAGAAGAAACGGTCCAGCAACGAGAGCTTCTGGCTGATCGGCCAGCCGGATGTCGTGCTGCGGCAGGTCAAGAAGGGTCAGGACAAGGGCAAGTGGCAGGTCGAAGTCCTGGGCTTCGACTACTACAACACGAAGAAGGGCATGATCGAGTCCGGCGACACGAGCAAGATTGCCATGTGGATGCTGGATACGGACTACGACGGCCGGAGCTTGTACCCGAGGCAAGTCTTCCTGCCGATGGCCGGCGCCAAGGAAGGCTGGGTGAAGCTGGCCAAGAGTCTCAAGGCCGAGATCGACGAGGACCGGATCGAGGCGTACCGCGGGAGTGTGTCCCTGCCGTTCGAGCCGGGCGACCACAAGCGCGTAGCCGTGAAGATCGTGGACGACCGGGGTATAGAGAGCTTGAAGATTCTGGAGATCGAGTGACATGGCCACGCGGCGCTTCCAGATCGACCAGCTCATCATCAACTCTCCGTACGAGGAGCCGCGGGAGCACTGGCGATACGACCGGAAGGACCGGATGTTCGACCGTGTGGAGGGGCGCCGGCCCGCCGGCTATCTGGTCGCCTCCCCGGAGTCGCAGGGCTTTGACGATCCCGGCCAGTTCGTCGAGCTGCCGCTGGTCAGCCAGATTCGGCCGCGGGTGAAGGCATGGCGTGAGGCGGGGTATCCGGGCATCACGGGGATCACGCGGCGGCTGCTTGAGCACTGGTACGATCCGGAGCAGCGGGATAACCGCTTCTTCTTCTGTCAGCTTGAGGCCATCGAGACACTGATCTGGCTGACCGAGGCGCCGGCGGCTGAACGGCAGGGCATCGACATCCCCAGTGACGGCGGGCTGTTCGCCCGGGTGTGCGCGAAGATGGCGACGGGGTCCGGAAAGACGGTCGTCATGGCCATGGCCATCGCCTGGCACGTGCTGAACAAGGCCGCCAACGGCCAGGACACGCGGTTCTCCAAGAACATCCTGATTGTCGCCCCCGGCCTGACGGTCAGGAGCCGTCTGGCGGTGCTGATCCCCGACGCCAAGGACAACTACTACGAGGAGTTCCAAGTCCTGCCGCCGGGCAGTCTGCGCGACCGCTTGCGCCTGGGCAAGGTCCGCATCGTCAACTGGCACAAGCTGGACTGGGAGACGAACGAGCAGATCGCCAAGAAGAAGACCGTCGACAAACGCGGCGCCAAGAGCGATGAGGCGTACGTCCGGGATGTCCTGGACGAGATGGCCAGCGCCCACAACATCCTGGTCATCAACGATGAGGCACATCACGCCTGGCGCGTGCCGGCCGAGTCCAAGGTCGCAGGCGTCAAGAAGGATGACATCGAGGAAGCGACGAAATGGGTCGGCGGCTTGGACCGTATCCATCGGGCCCGAGGCATCCTGACCTGCTACGACTTCACGGCTACGCCGTTCGCCCCTTCGGGCAAGAAGAGCACCGAGGAGGCCCTGTTCGGCTGGATCGTCAGCGACTTCGGACTGAACGACGCCATCGAGGCCGGGCTCGTGAAGACGCCCCGCGTCGTCGTCCGGGATGACGGGAAGATGACCAAGGAGTACAAGTCCCGCTTCTACCACATCTACATGGACCCGGACGTCAAGGACGACCTCAACCGCCGGGCGGAGGAGCACGAGCCGCTGCCCGACCTCTTGACTAACGGCTACTACCTGCTCGGCAAGGACTGGCTGGAGACGGCCCAGGAATGGGAGAAGGCGGGCTTCCGAACGCCGCCGGTGATGATCACCGTCGCCAACCGAACGGAGACGGCAGCTCGCGTGAAGTACGCCTTCGACCACGGCAAGATCAGGATCGACGAACTCTGTCGCCCCGAGCGGACGCTGCACATCGATTCCAAGGTGCTGGATAAGGCGGAGGCCCAGGAAGAGGCCCTTGCCGTCGCAGCCCGGGAATCGGAGGACGAAGAGAACGGCAACGACGATCAGCCGCAGCGTAAGCTGACAAGGCAGGAGCAGAATGAACTGATCCGCCAGATGGTCGGCACGGTTGGGCGTATCGGTGAACTCGGCGAGCAGTTGCAGAACGTCATCTCGGTCGGCATGTTGTCTGAGGGCTGGGACGCCAAGACGGTGACCCACATCATGGGGCTTCGGGCCTTCTCCAGCCAGCTTCTCTGCGAGCAGGTCGTCGGCCGAGGGCTGCGCCGGACCTCCTACGAGGTCAATTCCGACACCGGCCTGTTCGAAGCCGAGTACGTCAACATCTTCGGCGTGCCCTTCACGTTCCTGCCGCACGAGGGCGGGGACGGCCCGCCGCCGCCACCGCCTCCGCCCAAGACAAAGGTCGAGCCGGTGCCGGAGAAGCGTCAGTTCGAGATCTCCTGGCCGAACACCATCCGGATCGACCACGTGTACAGCCCGCAGTTGGCGCTCGACCTGGCCAGCGTGCCCGTGCTGGAACTGAATGCTTCGGACACCGTGCAGCTGGCGGAACTGGCCCCGGTGATCGCGGGCAAGCCCGACGTGACGCGAATCTCGCAAATCGACCTGGAAGCCCTGGGCCGCAAGTTCCGCATGCAGAAGGTGGTCTTCGAGACGGCCCGGGATGAGTTCGACCTGATGAAGCCCGGCTGGAAAGGCAGCAAGGAGTATCTGCTGGCCCAACTCATCCGACTGGTCGAGCGAGTGCTCCGGTCCGACCGCATCCGGGTCAACCCGCCGCTCTTCAACCAGGACGACCTGAAGCGCCGGATCATTCTGACGCTAAACATGAACAAGGTTGTTCAGCACATCTGGGAGGCGATCCGCTTCGAGAACACGACCGCGCTGGAGCTGGTCTTCGACCCCGAACGGCCCATTCTCAGCACCGGCGACATGCGTCCGTGGTGGACCGGCAGGCCCTGTGAGCATACGAAGCGGTCGCACATCAACTTCTGCGTCTTTGACAGTACCTGGGAGGCTTCCGAGGCGTTCGAGCTGGACCGGAACAAGAACGTCGCCGCGTGGGCGAAGAACGATCACCTTGGTTTCGAGGTGCTCTACGTCTACCGCGGCGTGGTGCGAAAGTACCGGCCGGATTTCCTGATCCGACTGACCAACGGCACGCTGCTGGTGCTGGAGGTCAAGGGCCAGGACTCACAGGAGAACCGAACGAAGAGACAGTTCCTGGCAGAATGGGTCAATGCCGTCAACGAGCACAGCGGCTTCGGACGTTGGGCGTGGGATGTCTCGTTCAGCACGGATGACCTGAGTGAGATTCTGTCCCGGCACGGTGAGCAAGACGATGGAGGCCATTGACGGAGCCTGCATGAGTCACAGCTACTTCAGCGAACGCGAGTTCGGCCCGCGTCCTCAGGAGGACTTGGAGTTCTCCGCGGCCGCCTGGGGAGGCATCATTGCTCTCGTCAACGGTCTCATTGACCGTGGAGCCTTCGGCATCGACTACCCGGAGCAGTGTGAAGACGGGGCAGGAACCATCGGCACGGATCGCGGCATGTTTTGGCTGGCATTGAATGCAGAGGTCCCGAAGCTTGGTGGACGCATGGGTGTCGATACAATTCCTCCTGCGGCGGCGATAATGGACCTGCTGGAGTTTTGCTTCCTGCACGTCTCCGAGCCGGTTGAGGGGCGCTACCACTCCTTCTTCGGCCATCACCACCTTTCCTTCGACCGAGATCGGGGGAGGGCGCAGTTCGTCGTGACCGTGAACCGCCTTTTGGGTCGAAACGGATTGGCTTACCAGTTGTCAGAAGTCGGCCTTGCCGAGCGCATCGCGCCGCCGATTCTTCACGAGGCGTTGGTTGGGGTCGTCTTCGACACCAGCGACGAACAGATGGATTCGATGCTGGAGGCGGCGAGGCGGAAATTCCTCAGCGCGAACGCGGAGGAGCGCGTCGAGTCCCTGGAGAAGCTGTGGGACGCCTGGGAAAGGCTGAAGACGCTGGGACCCGGCAAAGACAAGCGGGATTCCATCACGAATCTCCTGGATGCTGCTGCCCCCAGTGAACCGCTACGGTCTTCTCTTGAAGCGGATGCGAAGGAGTTGACCGATCTCGGCAACACCCTTCAGATCCGTCACACCGAGAAGGACAAGGTCCCGGTGACGTGCGACGAGCACGTCGACTACCTGTTCCACCGGCTGTTCGCCTTGATCCGCTTGCTCATCCAGGCATTGGGCAGGTAGGCGCGCGGAACGCAGCGTCCTCCGTAGGAGACCTGCGAGAACGTGAGCAACTCGCTGGCAGTCACACCGCCTGAGCCTAGGCACGGGGCATCGCCGCCGCCCCCCCTGCGAAGCCCTGGCCGCCGGGGGCGGACCATCGCCGTGATGGGCTGCGGGCTCAAACGGCTTTATGCTTCACGGTGGTGCGCAACTGTACAGGCTTCCGCAAGAAGGACGGCCACGGCCGCCCAAGCATCACTATCAATGTCTACATCCACGTGCCTGATTATCCTGGCATGAGCGAGGCCATCATCGACCAATCCCACGCCGACGACTTCTGGGCGCAAGGAACGGGGTTCTTCCGCCGTCAACCGACCAAAGGCAATGCTGTATGGAAGCTTCGTTGCGAGGACGGCCTGTGGGTCACAATGAGCTTCTCGCCAGACAGATAGATGGCTATGCGGGCCAGTGCCTTCCTTGGGCTTGAAGGCTGCTGAAGACACAATCCCCCCGGAGAATTGACGCCTGAGCAAGCCCCGAAGCAACCATTCCTCATCACCAATGCTGGGATCATCGGCGTACTGACAATCGTTGGTGGCTCCTTTGTCAGGCACTGAGCCGTCCCTCTATGCGCACACGCTCTCGACCAGGTCAGAGAGAGCCGACACCTCTGGCACGGGAATTCGCCCAACCTGTATATTGACCCCCTCCTTGTGGATGTAACGCGCCGCTTGCGTATTCAGGAATTCGATCTCGAAGTACCTGTCTGCCTTGCGCCACTCCAACTGCACCCTGCCGCCAGCCACGGGCACTACGACCGGCACCGGATACCTCCGAACGGATTGAGCCTTAAGGCGTCCAAGGGCCTCGGCCACAGTTGAAAGCAGCTCACCAGAGATCGCTGGGCTTCCCTCACCGTCCCAGTTATCCGGCAACTGCCTAAGTTCATCCAATTCATCAAAAGCCGATGCCAGCCAAGTATCCTCAGGCGACTCAATAGTGATCCCTTCCGCTGGGCCAGTGAAGAGAACAAACACCGCCCACCCCTGTTCCTCAATGCACGGCCGGATGGCCTTTGCATCCAGACTTATGTCGTCGGCACTGAGACGACGAATATCTGTCTCGCGGCACACGCAGCGCGCCTCCTCCACCGGTTCATCTGATGGCCATTCAGAGACGCCGTAGTCGGAGGCCGCAGACAGCGAGGATAATGGCAGGTACCTCATGCGGGGCACTGGTGACTGGACCGGGCACACACTCATTGCTGCCTCTCCCAAAGGGCGTCTGCGTCTTCCGTGTTGAGGTCGGCGAACGCTGTTACGATCCATCTATGCGCCAGTTCGTACCAAGTCACCAGACCTTCATCTGTGGCCTCCGCAGGCTGTCCCCTTGCAGTGAATTCCCACCTCAGAATCGGCTGATTGTCCTTGGTCGCCGCAGGCGTCAGCTCCAGATAGAGTCGGCCTCTGCTTCCCTCAAGTGGCCACGTGAAGAACCACCCGACGCACTCCGGCTCAGGAAGGAACGGGCTCTTGGGCTGCCAACGGAAAGTCGTGAACAGCCGTGCCCAATCGGCAGGGCGTTCCCACCCATCCCCTTTTGCCGCCTGATTGACGTACGTCAACTGGCATTGGTCAGGCACCGTCTTCATGGAGTGCTCCGCCAGGAACGCCTGAAAATCAGCCCATTGCTTGACGAACGAATCGCGAACGTCCTCAAAATCAGGATACTTGTCATCGGCGGCGGTTTTTCGCCAGTTGTGCAGAAACATGTCTTGCTGCACCTGGATCACCCGGTTGCCTGACTCATTGAGAAACCAGGTTCGCGGTGTCTCAGGCCTGCCGGAGATGCGAAAGCCAACCTGCGCGGGGGCAAACTTGCCCTCCGGCGGTTCGGGCCGGAAGGGAATCGGCGCGTGCTGCTCTAGGTCACGGTAGCCCTGAGTCCTGAGCCTCTCTGCCAACAGCCCTAGGCGGGCTACCCCGAGCCCTGACAGCGCGGGGAAATGGACCCCCATCGCCACCTCCGCTACCGGCGGGCGTCCGTACTTGGGCAACGAACTGCTCTGGCCTGCATTGCTCATGGGCCTCTCCTTGTCATTCTACATGCTATCGGCCCAAATCGGCGTGTCAATGCAGAGAATGGCACTCCCTGGGCGGGAGTGGTAGAATCGCCACGGATGGCTGGGCTGCGAAGGGCCGCGCGAGAAGCCGGGCCGGTTGTCGTCCGGCGTGCCTCGAATCGATCCGGCCGGCCAGTCCTAAGGATGGTAACAGGTGCAAGAATCTGCGCTTACGGAAATCACGGCCTGCCTAGAAGGCGCCCCCGGCGAGGGCGCCCAGGCGGATGCGGTCAAGGCGTGGCTGTTCAGTTCGCAGAACTGCGTCGCCGTACGGCTGTGCCGTATTCTTGAGGACGGGGCTGCCCGCGACCTGCTGACCGACGCGGCGGCGCGGACGTGGCGGCGCGTGACCGACCCCCAAGGCAAGGCGCAGCGCCTCTGGGCGCGTCTGAACTCTGACCTTGTGCCCCTGGCGAAGAGCAACGCCAAGGCCATGCAGCAGCAGGTGGACTTCGCGCCCAAGGGCATCCTTGCGTCCATGTTCGCCCCGAAGCATACATGCAACGAAGTGGCCCTGATGTGCTGGGGCTGGTGCCGGCATCCTTTGGCGATCAAGGCGGACCTGATCTTCCCCTACCATGGCGCCTGGGCCTTGCTGCCTGGGGACAAGGTGGTGTGGCGGTGGACGAAGCTGCCCCACGCCAGCAGGGAGGCCGTGCCGATCCCGCCCCTGGGCGACTTCCTGGCCGCGCTGGTCATGAACCGGCTCGGCATGATCCTATCGCTGACGACGCACCTGCGGGGGATCATCGCCGAGGCGGACCGTGCACAGGTGTCGGCGGTCGCGGAGTGGCAATGGAAGTTGCACGAAGAGCTCCGCGCGGTCCGAAACGAAATCTGGGATACGCCGGACGCCCGGGAACGAGCCGGCGCGATGGCGTTGCTCCAAACGTACCTCGCCCTCGAAGAACAACGGCCAGGACTCGAGGCCGACTGGTCGGTTATTCCGTGGCCGGCTGAGCCGGAGAACTTGACGCTGTTCATCTACGACCGCCCCGAGCAGAGAGACTTGTTCAAGAGCCTGGAGGAAGGGCTTTGGGTGTGGCGCGGCCAGGCCTTGAGCTACACCTTCGACCAAGCCTTGAAGGACGGGTCGGGCCAGGCCGTCCGCCTCCTCAAGTCCGGGCTGGAATACCTGCGGAGCGGCGCAACGCACCCGCTGGGCAGGTCTTCGTTGTCACATACGGCGGCAACCGGCCGGGCCGATTCGGAAGCGATAGTGTCGATGGGTCCGGCCGCCTTATCGGCAGGGCCACGCGCATTGCTTGAGATACGGGCCAAGTGCCGCGACTGGGGAGAGGTCCTCCGCCGGAACGGCTGGGATTCGGACAAGGCGGCCGCAGTGAACGCGCCCCAGGCCAAGGCGATGGAGATGGCCGCCATGGCCCTCATTGAGAAGCACCGGGCGCTCCTGGATGACTGTGAGCGGTCCTTTGGCCGGGACCCTTCTACAGCGCTGAGGCGGGCCTTTGACTACATCGACATCTACCTGTCGAGAGGGCCGGAGGCATTGGAGCACACCGTCGGGTTGGCGGAATGCCTGACCGTCGAGGTCGCGCAGCCCGACATCGCGGAGCCGTATCGAGAGCCTACCTTCATCGTTCAACTCGGCCGGTGGGCGCAGAAGCTCGCCGAACGTGCGGAGGGAGATCAGGGTCGCCTGGGCGAGGATCTGGAACGGAGCCGCGACCGGCCGACAACGGACGCCAGTGTGAACCGTGAACACACGCAACAAGGGGCAGTGCCACCGCTGGCGGATGTCCGGTTCTTCCAGGAAGTCGCGGCAGACATCGCAGGCCGTGCCGAGGCCTATCGGGATGCTGGCAAGTGGCTGGACGAGAACTTCAGCAACGAAGCATTCAAGCGCCGGGAACGGGAGCGGTGGGAAGAGCTGGTGCGCAAGGAGGAATCAGGGAACCTCTCGACGGATGAGAAGCGGTTCTTCGAAAACCAGCGGAACAAGCCCAATGAGCAGGCCGAGCGGGAACGAACGTCCTTCCTGCCCCTTCGCCGCTTCAGCGAAGCGACCGGCCCGCTTCGGCGGAGCCCTCCCGCCTTCCCGACGGTTCGGGAGGCAAAGCGAATCCTGTTGATGACTTGGTTGATGACGGACACCGAGGCGGAGCACCGCGGTCTGGGGCTGACCGAGTTCGAAAACTGGCGTTGGGACGCCGGCCCTGATCAACATGAGATACAGA
>CAZNSB010000012.1:13339-22839 GCA_964575155.1 uncultured Planctomycetaceae bacterium
TCCGAAGCCTATGACGTGTGGGCGGCGCTGGCACGTCGGGCATGGGCAACAGTGGAGCCCACCATCTGCTCGCCCCTCACCGTCAAGCAGGGGGACGAGGCTGGAGGCGACAGCGCAGTGGGCGAGGACGTCAAAGAAGCGCCCGAGGCCAAAGCGCTGGATGCGGTCGAGGCGTACGTGAAGCGGATGCGGGAACTCGCCGACTGGCTTGGCAACGAGCTGAGACGGTGCCTGCGACCAGCCCATCATCCTGAGCGGGCGAGAGGGCCAGGATACGTTGGTGCGCTGCGGGGGATGCTGGCGCCGCTCGCACCCGCACGTGTAGCGGTGGAGTTAGACGTTCTGGCCGGATACGGAGTTGATCCTCGGACGTTGCTCAGCGCCTTCGCAGCGGGAATCCTGGGACCCGATCTCAATTCGGCGGTGCACTCCCTGTGGACCTTGCTGGCCGATCTGCCCGACGAGTTGTGGCAGGCAAGCTGGCGTCCCACGCCTGACTTCGTCGAAGACTGGCTCGAAGCGGTCGATCTACTGGGCCAATGCCTCGGCGTCGCTCTGCCGACGTTCCGCCGCCAGGCCGGTTTGCAGGCGGGCGAGGCAACGCAAACGGCGGTTAGGCCCGGAACCGTAGCGCCCGGCGTGGCCGGCCGGCAAGCCGAGCCGGGACCAGAACCTCACGGGCCACGTCCGGACCATACGGACGTGACGAGAACGGCTGCTAGTGCGGTCCCGCAGCTTGGCGGGCCGGACCGGCGAGACGTGGTCGAGCCCGTGTGGCAGTCCATCGATGAGATCGAGAAGCAGATAGAGGTCATCGCGCCTACAGACGCGAGCGTTCTGCTGCTTGGCGAGACTGGGACCGGCAAGGACTACTACGCCCGGAAGATCCATGTCGCCTCGAAGCGCACGGGTGGGCGGTTCGTGGTGGTGAACTGCGGCGCGATTGCGAAGGAGCTTGCGACGACTGAACTCTTCGGACACCGCAAGGGCGCGTTCTCTGGCGCTGACAAGAAGCGTGCGGGTCGAGTGGAGCGGGCCGCAGGCGGGACGCTCTTCTTGGACGAGTTGGGCGACCTGCCGGTGGAGTGTCAGGCCGTCCTGCTTCGTTTCCTCGAGGACAAGACTATTGAGCCGGCTGGGGCCGACGAGCCGGTAGTCGTCGAGGTCCGTGTGTTGGCGGCTACTAACAAGCCAGAGAGTATCCGCGAGGATGCCCATTACCGCTTCAAGCATGTTCTTCGTCTGCCGCCGCTGCGGGCGGAACGGGACCGCATCCCCCTGTTGGCGGTCGAGTTCCTGGAGGAAGCGAAAAAGAAGCTAGGCAAGTGGAGGTCTCTACGGCTATCCGAGGCTGTGCGTCGGGAACTAGCTGAAGGCTACGGCTGGCCAGGGAACGTTCGGCAGCTAATGAATGCCGTCCATTCAGCAGTGGAGCACCACCAGTCGGGTCGAAATCTGACCGCCAAGGAGGTGCTGGACGAAGCCAAACGGGCAGAGAGGGTAGGCAAGGCACCAGCTCTCTAGCGGGGGATTCCTGGCTGTTCACGTCGTGGGCCGGCGCAGCCCCTGGGCCTTGGAGCACATTCGGCGGCGCTTGGTACATCTGGCGGGATTCCCGGCACGAATCGCGGGCGGGTCGGCATGGTCTCGGCCCCGCTTGGCATGAATTGGGGGCATCTTGGCATGAATCCTAGACTCCGTGGAATCTGCGCGCCTTCCCAGAGCGGTTCTGAGGCGTAAGTGCATTCTGTGGCATATCTTATTGTGATGGCACATCCCTTGCTATTTGTAGCTGCGTAGTGCGTTGCGAGCGGCGAACGCACGAGACGAGGAGAAACGGCCATGGCTGATCGTGAGTGGTTTTCAACGGGCGAAGCGGCAGCAGCACTGGGAATCTCGCGGGACGCGTTGACCGCCGCACTGAGAGCCGGTGCGCCGGAACCCGCCATCCGACTTGCCGGTCGGCGGGTGTTCGGCAGACCCGAGTTGGATGACCTATGCCGGTGGTTCGAGTCGCGCGGTCGCGCAGTCGGGGTCAGGCAATGACCGGGCGGCACTCCGCAACGTACCGGCTGCTTCTGAGTGCTCCCCCAGCAGTCGAAGCCCCGGGCGGCATCGTCAGCGTGCGGATCGGCCGCCGCGTCCAGCACGCGCCCTCGGATCTGTCTGATTCCATCGACCGGTGGAAGAGAGGCGGGCGATGAGTCGCCACGGCAAGACCCAGCGGATCATCGACGAAGCCCGCGTGGTGCTGGCCGAACTCCATCCCATGACCGTCCGGCAGGTGTACTACCAGCTCGTTTCGAGACAAGTCGTCGAAAACACCCGATGCCGCTATCAGGCGGTCAGCAAGGCGCTGGTGTCGGCCCGGCTGGAGGGGGAGATCCCATGGGCCTGGATAGAGGACCGCCTACGACGACCGAGGTGTGTGCCGATGTGGGATGACGCGACTGACTTCGGCCGCTCCGTCGTTCCGCAGTACCGCCGGGACGTGTGGGCCAGCCAGCCCGGCTACGTCGAGGTGTGGCTGGAGAAGGACGCCCTCAGCGGCGTGTTCGAGGACGTTCTGGAGCCCTACGGCGTGACCTTGAACGTCGGTCGGGGCTATGACGGATGGGACAGCATCCACAACGCCGCAGAACGCTACGGCGACGAAGTGACGGTCCTCTACTTCGGCGACTTCGACCCAAGCGGCGAGGACATGTTGCGGAGTCTCAGAGAGCGGCTCGCATTCTTCGACTGCGGGCCGGAGATCGTCAAGTGTGCGCTGACCCGCGAGGACATATCGCGGTACAGCCTGCCCCCGGCCCTTACCAAGAAGGCCGACACCCGGTCGGCGCGGTTTGTCGCCGAGCACGGGGATATGGCGGTCGAACTGGACGCGCTACCGGCGGACGTGCTCCGGCGGCGGCTGATCGAAGAAGTTCAGGCCCGGATGGACTTGGACGCGCTGGCCGCTACCCGTGAGCGGGAGGCGGCCGAAGGCGACAGGCTCCAGCGCGCCTTGACGACGCTCGCCGGGGAGGGCGGGTAATGAAGGCCAAGCCCAATCCCGGGGCGAACGAGGTCGAAACGCCGGAGTTGAGCGTAGGCGCAAGCCAGTCCCGAGCTAACCCGGCGGGCATCCCGGAGGCGTTGAAGAAGCACCCGCAGTGGGTTGGGTGGAAGTACATCATCCGTGACGGCAGGGACACGAAGTGCCCTGTCAATCCCAAGACACTCACCGCGGCCGATTCGACCGACCTGGCCACATCGGGGACGTTCGAACAGGCGCTAGCGGCGTACCAGTCTCACTCGCTGGCGGGCGTTGGCCTCGTGTTCGCCGAGACGGACGACTTCGCCGGCGTGGACCTTGACAACTGTCGTGAGCCTAAGACGGGACAGCTCAAGCCCTGGGGGCAGCGAATCGTGAATCTGCTGAACTCGTACAGCGAAGTCTCCCCTAGCGGCTGCGGCGTAAAGGTCTTCCTGCGCGCCCGCAAGCCAAGAGGTCGTTGTCGGAAGGCGTATGAGGACGGCGAAGTCGAGATCTACGATTCCGGCCGCTTTTTCACCGTGACGGGCCGCAGGCTCGACAGCGTCAGCTCTGAGGTTGAAGAGCGGCAGGCTGAACTGGCCGAACTGTACACGGAAGTGTTCGGCGAGCCAAAGCCAGCGAAGCAGGCACAAGCCGCGCCGCCGGCAGCACCGACGCCCGCATCAGACGGCCCAGCCCTCAGCGACGAGCGAATCCTCGCGCTGGCCCGTCGCAGTCGAAAAAGCGGGACCAAGTTCTCAGATCTGTGGGCGGGTAGTTGGGAGGGCCACTTCGGCTCCCAGAGTGAGGCGGACTCCTCGGTGATCTTCGTACTGGCCTTCTATACGAAGGACGCCGCGCAGATCGATCGGCTCTTCCGTACATCGGGCCTGATGCGGGACAAGTGGGACGAGAAGCACGGGGCTAAGACGTACGGGCAGATGACCATCGACAATGCCTTGGCAGAGGTGACCGGACACTACCAGCCCCGCCGCAGCACACCTGCCTTCAGCGGCTCGCCGGTCGTTGCTGGCGCTGGAGGTGATCAGGACGATGGGCTCGTCCCGCTGGGGACGCGTGATCCCCAAACCGGCAGGCTGGTGCTGTCGCCGAAGAAGACCCTCCCCACCGCCGAGGCGTTCATCGAGGAATTCCACCGGCACCCGGACGGACGAACACTGCACAGCTACGCCGGGACGCTCTTGACCTGGAGGGGAAACCGCTTCGCGGAGATCGAAGATGGGACCCTGCGGCAGAAGCTGCAGCCTTGGCTGCACGCGGCGCTGCGGTACGTCTTCAACCGGCAGGCAGGCATGCTGGAACTCGTCGGCTTCGAGTCGAACCCCAGCACGGTGAAATCAGCCGTTGAATCGATCCGTGCCTACGCTCACCTGCTTGCAAGCGTGACCCCCCCAGCGTGGTTGTCGGGCGCCAACGCCCAGCCCGACCCGCGGGAACTGCTCTCCTGCCCCTCCGGCAACCTGCACGTCCCCACCGGCAAGATGCTGCCGCCGACGCCGGCGCTGTTCAATATCAACGCGATTGACTTCGACTACGATCCCAATGCCAAACCGCCGGTGCGGTGGCTTGCGTTTCTGAACGAGCTCTGGGGGGACGACGCTGAATCCGTCGAACTGCTCCAGGAGTGGTTCGGATACGCCCTTGTAGGCGATACGTGCCAGGAGAAGATGCTGCTGCTGGTGGGGCCGAGGCGAAGTGGCAAGGGCACCATCGGACGCATCTTGGCGCGCCTGGTGGGCGCAGGCAACGTCGTTGGACCGACGACTTCCAGCCTGGCTGGCCACTTCGGTCTCCAGCCCCTCATCGGCAAGAGCGTTGCCATCGTGTCGGACGCCCGATTCAGGGGCGAGAACGTTTCCATCGTCGTCGAACGCCTCCTGTGCATCAGCGGTGAGGACGCTCTGACCATCGACCGCAAGTTCCTCGGCAGCGTCACCATGAAGTTGCCGACCCGCTTCATGTTCCTCACCAACGAGCTACCCCGGATGAACGACGCCAGCGGGGCGCTCGCGGGACGGTTCGTCGTCCTACGTCTCATCCGCAGCTTCTACGGCGAAGAGGATCTGACGCTGACGGAGAAGCTGGTCGCGGAACTGCCCGCCATCTTGCTGTGGGCCATCGAGGGCCTCAAACGACTCCGCGCCCGGGGACGCTTCGTCCAGCCAACGACCGCGTCGGAAGCGGTCCGGGAGATGGAGGATCTTGCCTCGCCCGTCGGGGCATTCGTGCGCGACTGTTGCACCGTCGGCCCAGGTCTTCGGGTGTGGCTGGACGAACTCTACAACGCCTGGCAGGACTGGTGCGAGCGGGATGGTCGGACTGTCGTCACCAACAAGCAGACGTTCGGGCGCGACCTGGCCGCGACCCTGCCTGGCATCGCCCGCCGGCGCGGGAGTGGGGATGTGCCGTTCTACGAGGGGATCGAACTCAAGGGGGGAAGGCCGTGAGAATCACCGTAGCGTACCGTAGCGATACCGTAGCGATGAAACGGGCGACTGTGACGGTAGCCGCGCCTTATGGCACAAGGGGTTACGCACCTACCGTAACGGACCGTCACGATGTTCTCCATGCACGCGCGCGCACAGGCGCGCGCACGTGCGCGCGCGCACGCGTAGGAACATTCGGCGCAATGGGGACCGTCGCGACGGTGTGTGACGGTAACGATGGTGCCCGGCACCCGCTTGCTTGGCGAATGAAGCGGCACGGATCTGACGTAAGGGGGCGCCAATGATCTCCAGGGCCGAAAATCCTGGAGAATCCGCTGGACACCTCGTGCCCCCCGAGCAAGGGTGGATCACCGGCGAACTGGTCGAGGACACGCGCCGGGTATGGTCAAAAAGGTACGGGCGGCTGGTTACGCCCGAGGAAGCTGTGGAGATCTTGGTCAACGTGAAGCACGTGGCAGAGGCGTTTCTGAATGCGATGAGGAGGCCAACAGAATGAATGCGGTCATCTGGGCAAGGGTGTCGTCGCGAGAACAGCGCGAGGGCTATTCCATCGACGCTCAACTGCGGGCCACGCGGGACAAGGCCCAGCGTGAGGGCTGGACGGTCGTCCGCGAATTCGCCGTCGCCGAGTCCGCCAAGCGCGGAGCTGAGCGTGTGGCTTTCAACGACATGTACAAGTGGGTCCGGCGGAACGCACGGAAAGAAGGCATCTCGGTCATCCTGAGCCACAAGCTCGACCGCGCGTGTCGGAACATGCGGGACGCCGTTCGCCTCCAGGAGTTGGAGGACGCCTGCGGGGTCAAGGTCGTCTTCGTGGAGAACGAGTTCGCTCCCGGGGCCGCCGGCATGCTGTCCTTCAACGTGATGGCCGCCGTCGCCCAGTACTACAGCGATAACCTTCGGGCGGAGGTGATGAAAGGCCAGGACGAGAAGGTCCTGCAAGGCTGGCTGCCGTGCGGGGCGCCCTTCGGGTACGTGAACTCCGATGACCGCGACAAGCCGATCCAGGTGCACCCGGAACGATCCCGGGCCGTCATGCGCATCTTCGAGTTGTACGGCAGGGGGAACATGACGTTCGAGACGCTCGCCGAGCAGCTCTGGCGGGAAGGCCACGTCTACCGTCCCGGCCAGCCGAAGTTCGGGCGGACGCGGTTGTCCTACATCTTGAGCAACCGCTTCTACCTCGGCGAGATCAGCTACCGCGGCCAGACGCATCCCGGCAAGCACGAGCCGCTGGTGTCCCGCCAGTTGTTCCAGGCTTGCCAAGACGTGCTGAAGGGTAGGACGCGGCGGACCAACAATCGGAACCACCCCCTGGCCGGCGGGATATTCACCTGCGCCTACTGCGGCAGCATGATCACAGGCGAACTGATTCGTCGCTCCCTCAAGAGCGGCGGGGTGCGGGAGCACCTGTACTACCGCTGCGCCAACAACCATCCCGACCACCCGACGGTCCGGTGGAAGGCCGGGGACCTGGAGCAGGCTATCCACGAGGACCTGGGCTCGATGAAGCTGGACGCCGAACTGGCCGGATGGTTCCGGCGCTCGCTGACAGCGGCGTTCGCCGACACCGACGCCCAGCGGCAGCACCAGCGTCAGGCCCTGCTCAAGCGCCGGACGGAACTGACCAACATGCAGGACCGGCTGCTGTCGGCGTTCTTGTCCGGGGCCGTGGACGAGAAGACGTTCCACAGCAAGAGCGTAGACCTCAAGGCCCAGCAGGGCGAAGCGGAAACGGCCCTCGAAGCATGCGGTGGCGCCGCCGATGGTCGAGGCGAGGTCGCCCTGGGCTTGTTCGATTGGAGCCAGCAGGCGGCCGATGTGTGGCTCGGTTCAAAGATGGATGATAAGCGAGGGATCCTCGGTGAGTTGGCTTTGAACCGCACTCTGAGCGACGTAACTCTTTGCCTGGACAAAAGAAAGCCGTTCGACATTCTCGCCGAACGGCCTTCTGTCCAGTTAAGTCGGGGCGGGCGGATTTGAACCGCCGGCCTCCTGCTCCCAAAGCAGGCGCTCTAGCCAAGCTGAGCTACGCCCCGTATTCGGCTGTCGGGGGATCACCCGCCCGACAAGGTCATTAGAAGCTATGTCGGCCGGCCGGGTCAATCAGATAAAGGTTAAGGCGGGCCGCCGGCGCTCAGGTGCCGGGCAGCTTGGGGACCTGCCCGTTGAGAAAGACGAAGGTGAAGATGCCGACGGTCTCGACGATGCCCATGGCGATGAGGATGAAGGGAAAGCCCTTCTCGCCTTCGCTGAGGGCGCGGCATCCGGCGGCGCCGATGAGGCCCTGGAACCAGGCGGAGAGCATCTCGCCCAGCCCGGCGGCGACGCCGATGCCGAACAGCAGGCCGGCGTGGGCGACGGCGATCTCGGGGGCGGTCCTCATCAGCTCGCCCATTTTCCTCATGACGATCATGGCATAGAGGGTTTGGCTGATGGGCAGCCCGACGAGGACGATGTACTTGAAGTCGAGGGGTTTTCCGGCCTTGGCCTGCTTGGCCCAGGCGCCGGCGGCAGCGATCCCGGCCCTGCCGATGCCGACGGCGCTGCCGAAGGCCGCCAGCCCCAAACCCAACACGATGCCGACCTGTCCCAGGAAGTCCCATCCCATCTTCAATTCTCCTGTATCGTCTTCTTGGCAAAGGGTTCGTAGTCGTAACCGGCCCATTCGACGCCGAGGTTGTTGGAGAACTCCAGCATGTTCAACCGCAGGCCGTGGGCGAAAAGGGCGATGACGCAGAGCCCGACGTTCAGCCCGTGCCCCAGGAGCAGGATGAGCACGGTCGCCGGCAGGAAGCCGGCGCTGAAGGCAAGCTGGTTGAAGCTGACGGCGAGCACGCTGGAGGCCAGCCCCACGGCGGCCAGCCGGACGTAGCTGATGATGTCCGAAAACGTGCCAATGGCCGAGAGCGGGAAATGGGCCAGTCCCAGCAGCAGCATCTTGAGGACGTTCCGCTGGGGCGCGGCGAAGAGCACGGCCAGCGCCCCGCCGGCAATGAGCAGGTACGGATACGGCAGCGACCAGTCGAGCGGAAAGCCCAGCACGTAATACCGCACCACCCCCAGCATGCCCCACAGGAAGGTGGCCCAGCCCAGGCTGGAGAGGAACTTGAGGTGCGGGAGAAGGGCGATACTGCGCCACAGGTGGGCGATGCTCAGGTGGATCGCGCCCATGATGAAGCAGACGTTCATCAGGGTGGTCATGGCGTCGGCGGAGTCGGCCACGCGGACGATCCGCAGCCGCAGCAGCATTTCGCCGATCGGCTTCCAGGGCCCCCCCGCCGCGGCCAGGGCCTCGCCGCCGACGCCGAAGAAGCTGGCGCTGATGACGCCCCAGATGACCGAGAGCGCGCCGATGACGATGATCAGCCTGGCCGTGTTGGCCCCGGCCCTGGCGGCCACCCTGCGATAGAACAGCAGCGGCAGCAGCAGGAACACCAGCCCGTAGCCGCCGTCGGCGATGAGCATGGCCGCGAAGATCGGCAGGGCGATCATGAACGCCCCGGTGACGTCGAGCTCGCGATACCCGGGGGAGGTCTTCAGCATGTCGAAGAGCCCCTGGATGGGCCTGGCCCAACGGGGGTAGCGGATGAGCGTGGGGGGGGCCTCCTCGGGCAGCGGGTCGCGTGCGGTGACGGCGGCGGCGACGCTGCGGGCGGCCAGGTCGTCGGCGAGGGCGCCCGACCTGTCCGCCGGCACCCAGCCCTGGACGGCGAAGAGGTCCTCGCCGTGCACCCCGCCGGCGAGGGCGGCGGCGAACTCGGCCTGGGCGGACAGCTTTCTCCGCTCGGCCTCAAGGGCGCCGGCGGTGTGGGCCTCCGGGGCGAGGACCGGCTTGGGGGCCGCGGTAGGGGCGCCGCCTGCTGGTCCGGGCGCGGTTCTCCTCCCCGCCTTCCGGCTTGTGCCCCGGCTGGTCGGCCGGGCCTTCCTGCCCGCCCGGCGCTGCGGCCTCCTTGTCCTCCGGCGGAACGTAACGCTCCCCGACCACCGCCTCGTAGGCACCGTCCAGCACCTTG
>CAZNSB010000012.1:22849-24547 GCA_964575155.1 uncultured Planctomycetaceae bacterium
GTTGGGCCAGGCTCGCCAGGGGGCGGGCGTCGTCGGCCAGGGCCTGATCGACCTGACCGGCCTCGGCCAGGAGGGTGGGCCGGTCGCGATCAGGCGGGGCGATGCGCTGGGCGTCTTCGGGCAGGTCCGGCTCGCCTTCGCGCTGGGCGACGGCCGCCAGGACGCGCTTCCCGGGCAGCTCCGCCAGGAAGGCGACGCAGTCGGCACGGACCTGGTCGGCGTGCTTGGCGGGGACGGAATAGAACCCCACGGTCACGCCCGCCTCCCTCACCCCCTCCAGCCGGGCAAGCCGGAGGTCGCCCCACAGCTTGATCCTGTCCGCCTCGCGGTGCAGGCCCGCCAGGCGGGTGCGGTTCTCCTCCGTCCGGCGGGCGATTTCGAGTATCTCCTCCGCGGCGGGCTTCGCCTCCAGCGCGGGCGCTTCGCCGGCGGGCGTGACGGGCGCGATGATCTGCCGGGCGCGATCGATCTTTCCCAGGGCGGCGCGGAGCTTCTCGGGCGCGGCGGCGGCCGGATCGACCGGCTGGAGGTGGACCACGCCAAGCTCGCGCAGCGCCGCGAGCAGGTCTTCACGCCCGCCCGATCGGGTCACCACGAAGACTTTTTTCATGGGGACGATCACGGCGAGGCCTCCCGGCCGGGGGCGCCGGCGGCGCGTCCCGTCGCCGCCAGCTTCTTCTTGGCGATCTTGGCCCGGACCACGGCGGCGGTCTGCTGGTCGCCGAGATGGATCCGAATCACTCGGATGTTGTGAAGGCACTGGGGGATCTTGACTTTCTCGAAGAGGTTGACGCGCTGCACGATCCGGGTCAGCTCTCGGCGGATGATCCGATGCTGCTGGTCGAGGACGTCCATCTCTGCGCGGCAGCGGCTGAGGCGGCGGAGGTCGGCCAGGGCCCGGTCCACCCAGGGCGGGGTGGCGAAGAGGCTGTAGTCGGCGCGCGGGAACGCGACGTCGGTGTAGACGGGCGCGGCCACACCGGCGATGTTGACCGTCGAGGTCCGGACCTTCTCGGGCTGCGACAGCCCGCGGACGTTCACCCCGGCGGTGTCGGAGAGGACGGGGCGGTAGGCGTCCACCACCCGCCGGGCCTCCTCGACGGCGGCGCGGGCCTTGCGGCGCTGGACGTTGAGCGCGTTGATCGCGATCTGAAGCTGCTGCTGCTTGAGCTTCAGCAGCGGGAGGAAGCGCTGGAAGCGCTCCAGCCCGTCCCGCTGGTGCTTCAGCTCCAGCCTCGTGCGTTTGAGCTTCCTCTTGGCCATCTTGGCTATCGGAGAGGACGAACTACGCCCACAGAGGCGCAGAGATCACAGAGGACCTTCCTCTTCTCCGTTTCCTGCAATCGGCATCTCAGTGTCCTCTGTGCCTCAGTGGCCTCTTGTCAATCCGCATCCCGGCATCCGCAACCTGCCGGCAGGCAGGTCCGCAATCCGCAATGGAATCAGCTCGCCTCGGCGGGCTTCTTGGGCCAGTGCTTTTCGATGATGTTGCGGCGGATGCCGATCTCGGCGGGCTCGAAGCACTCGGCGAGGATTTCCCAGCAGGCGTCCAGCGCCCGCTCGAGGGGGATGTTGACCTGGAGGTCCATGATCCTGTCCTCGAAGAGCTCGCCGTACCTGAGGAGCTTCCGGTCCCACTTGGACATCTCGAAGCCCATGTCGCGCTTTTCCCTGCTCTCGGTGCAGTCGGCGTACAGG
>CAZNSB010000013.1:0-7255 GCA_964575155.1 uncultured Planctomycetaceae bacterium
GGTCGGCGAGCTGGTGGCCTTCGACACGGGCCCGGGGAACATGGTCATCGACCGCGTCGCCAGCCTGGCCAGCGGCGGCGTCCGGCGGTACGACGCGGCCGGGCGGATGGCGGCGGGGGGCAGGGTCATCCCGGCCCTGCTGGGCGAGCTGATCGAGCACGGTTACCTGCGGCGGCGCCCGCCCAAGTCCACCGGCAGGGCCGAATTCGGCGTGGAGTTCTCCGACCGGCTGTACTTCCGCAGCGTCAAGAGGTCCATCGCCCCCCTGGACGTCCTGGCGACCGTCACCGCCTTCACCGCCCGCAGCATCGCCGACGCCTACCGCCGCTTCCTCCCGCGCAGCCCCGACCAGGTCATCCTCACCGGCGGGGGCGCCCGGAACCGCACCCTCCTCAGAACCCTCCGGGACGAACTGCTCCCTGCGCCGGTGATCCTCAGCGACTCTCTCGGGATCGACGCCGACGCCAAGGAGGCCGTCTCCTTCGCCGTCCTGGCCGCCGAGACCGTTCGCGGGCGGGCCAACAACGTCCCCGCCGCCACCGGCGCCGCCCGGGCCGTGGTGCTGGGCAAGATCGTCCCCGGCCGCAGCCGGCGGGAGCGAGCATGAAGGCCCCAAGGCCCCCGAAAGACCGCGCCAAGCTGACCACGGAGAGGCGGAATCCGCGTTCGCGCCGGATCGACCGGCTGACGTCGCTTCAGGTCGTGGACCTGATCAACGCGGAGGACGCCGAGGTGGCCGCCGCCGTCCGGCGGCAGCGGCGGCGGATCGCCGCGGCGGTGGAGATGATCGCCGCCAGTTTTCGGGGGGGCGGTCGGCTGTTCTACGTGGGGGCGGGGACGAGCGGCCGGCTGGGGGTGCTGGACGCGGCCGAGTGCCCGCCGACGTTCGGGAGCCCGCCCCGACGGGTGCAGGGGGTCATCGCCGGCGGGCGCCGGGCGCTGGTCCGCTCGGCCGAGGGCGCCGAGGACCACGCCGCCGACGGCGCCGCCGCCATCGACAAGCGAAAGGTCCGCGCCGCCGACGTCGTCGTGGGCATCGCCGCCTGCGGGCTGACCCCCTTCGTCCGCGGGGCCCTGGCCCGCGCCCGAAGACGCGGCGCCGGCACCGTCTTCCTCACCTGCGCGCCCGAGGCCGCCGACGCCGACGCCGACGTCGTCATCAACCCCGTCGTCGGCCCGGAGGTGGTCACCGGCTCGACGCGCATGAAGGCCGGCACCGCCACCAAGCTCGTCCTGAACACCCTCACCACCGCCGCCATGATCCGCACCGGGAAGGTCTACGGCAACCTGATGGTGGACCTGCGTGCCACCAACGCCAAGCTCCGCGACCGCTCCGAGCGGATCGTGATGGAGCTGACTCACCTGAAGCGCCCGCGGGCCCGGCGGCTCCTCCAGGGCGCCCGCGGGCGGGTGAAGGCGGCCCTGGTCATGCACTTCCGCGAGGTGGGGTATCGCGCCGCCTGCAAGCTCCTCGACCAGGCCGACGGGTTCCTGCGGGACGTGATCGGCTGACTTCGCAAGCGGACGGGAGGCTCTCTTGCGGCATGTTGCGGGGTCGAGCATCTTGCGAACGGGCCAGCCGCTCGGCTTGCCGCTTCGCAAGAGCCCACCCCGCAGCACCGGCCTGGAAGGACGTCACCGGCTGTTCTCCGCCGGCATGGTGTAGACCGTCAGCCCGTCGAGGTCCTTGCGCCGGAAGGGCGGGATGAAGCTCGCCAGGTACCCCACTCCGACGCAGTAGGTCAGCCCGTAGCAGGCGTGGAGCATGTAGCTGATATCCGTCTTGTACTTGACGAAGCAGACGACGGCGACGCTGGCCGCCGCCCCGATCAGCGCGCCCCACCCGGTCGCCCTGCGGGTGAAGACCCCCAGCACGAACAGCCCGGCCAGGCTCCCGCCGAAGAGGTTCAGCAGCCGGTACCAGAACTTGAACATCGACCCGACGTCCAGCCGGCAGACGACGACGGCCGCGGCCGTGGCCACGGCGCCGGAGGCGAGCGTGACGATCCGGGCGAGCCGAAGGTAGTGGCGCTGGCTGCACGCCGGCCGGGCGCGACGGTAGAAGTCCGTGGTGAAGGCCGTGGCAATGGCGTTCATGCCGTTGTCGATGGTGCTCATGGCGGCGGCGAAGATGCCCGCGATCACCAGCCCGGAGACCCCCGGCGGCATCTGCTGCATGACGAACAGCGGCAGGATGGCGGTGCTGTCCGTTCCGGGCGGGAGCATCTCCGGATGGTGGAGCCTGTAGAAGACGAAGAACGCCGTGCCCAGGAAGAAGAACAGAAACCCCGTCGGGATCCCCAGCAGGGCGCTGGTCCAAGCCGCCCGGGCCGCGCCACGCTCGTCGGAGGTGGCCAGGTACCGCTGGACCACGGACTGGTCGGCGGTGTTAGGCATGAGCGCGCTCAGGAAACTGCCCAGCACCATGACCCAGACCACCTCCTTCGTCCAGTCGGCGCGCCAGATGAAGGTGCGGAACTTTCCGCGCTCGGCGGCGGCCGAGACGATCCCGCCCAGCCCCCCGTCGACGCGGGCGGCGAGGGTGCAGAGGATCAGCACCGCCCCGCCGGCCAGCACGACCACCTGGAGCACGTCCGTCCAGATGACCGCCTCGATGCCGCCCAGCACGGTGTAGGCCGTCGCCAGCACGCCCATCAGGAGGATGCACCAGTACACGTTCAGCCCGGTCACCGTGGCCAGGGCGACCGCCGGCAGGAAGAGCATGATCGCCATGCGCCCGAACTGGAAGAGGATGAAGTACGCGCTGGCGAACAGCCTCGTGGGGAGGTTGAAGCGTCTCTCCAGGTACTCGTACGCCGTGGTCACCCGCAGCCGGCGGTAGAAGGGGATGTACCACCGCACCACAATGGGGATCAGGGCGACCGGGACGATGTAGGTCAGGATGAGCACCCAGTCGCCCGCGAAGGCGATGGCGGGGATGGCCATGTACGTCAGCGCGCTGAGCCCCCCGCCGAAGATGCTCAGCCCCGCCGCCCACCAGGGGACGCGCCGCCCGGCCAGGAAGTAGTCGTCGGTGCTCTTCTCCCGGCGGGAGAAGTACGCGCCCATCACCACCAGCGCCGCCAAGTACGCCACCAGCACGGCGTAGTTGGCCGGGCCGAATCGGCCCTGTTGCGCCGGCCGGCTGGCCGGTGACCCCGCGAGAGCGGGCGAGGCGATCCACGGCAGGGCAAATCCGATCAGGCACGCCATTCTCACCGGCAGGGCCCTTTCCGCCTGCCCGCCCCATGCAGCCGGGCGGGCGCCACCGACAACCCTCCTGGCAGAACCTACCGGCTTTTCGTGGCGCGGACAAGGATCAAGACGCCCCCCGCAGCCGCGCGCCGTCCTCTTGGAACGCCGTCGGGGCCGGGTATAATGCCCGTCGATGAGACGGGCGGGGATCATCCTCATCCTGCCGGCTGCGGTCGGCGTCATTGTGCTCTTGACGGGTCTGTGGCTGGGCGGGCGGCGTGTCGGCGGGGCGATGCCCCAGGAGGCGTACGTCTGGCAGCGGGCATGGACGGACGCGGTCAAGGAAGCCGTCCGCGAGCACGGCCGGCGGTTCTCCCGCCTGGTGGTCCTGGGCGCGGAGGTCTCCTGGGGCCCCGACCGGCCGCAGGTCGCCCGGGCCGGGATCGACTACGAAACGCTCCGCCGGACCGGCAGGCCCGTTGGCGTGGCGCTGCGTGTGGGTCCTTACCGCGGCCGGTTCGCCGACGACGACGCGCCCGCGGGGCTTCTGGCCAACGTCGCGGCGGGGCTGGTGCGGGACGCCCGCACCGGCGGCGTGCAACCGGCCGAACTCCAGATCGACTTCGACTGCGCCGAATCGAGGCTCTCCGGGTACCGGCTGTGGGTGCGGGCCGTCAAGGCCAGGATCGCCCCCGTGCCGGTGACGGTCACGGCCCTGCCCTGCTGGCTGGAGCGGCGGGCGTTCAAGGCCCTGGCGGCCGAGGCCGACGGGTTCGTCCTCCAGGTCCACTCGCTCAAGCCCCCGCCCGGGCCGGAGGAGGCGATGACCCTGTGCGATCCCGCCGCCGCCCGGGAGGCGGTGGAGAGGGCGGCCCGGCTGAACCGGCCGTTTCGCGTGGCCCTGCCGACGTACGGGTACGTGGCGGCGTTCGGTCCGGGGGGGAAGTTCCTCGGCCTCTCGGCGGAGGGTCCGTCGATGCGTTGGCCGGAGGGGGCGCGACTTCGCGCGGTCCGTGCCGACCCGGCCCGGATGGCGGCGCTGGTCCGCGGGTGGACGCTCACCCGCCCCGAGCCGCTGCGCGGCATTTGCTGGTACCGCCTGCCCACCCGAGAGGATACACTGAACTGGCGCTGGCCGACGCTGGCGGCGGTCATGGCCGGGCGGGCGCCGCGACCCGACCTGCGGGCCGAGGCCCGACGCCCCCAGCCGGGGCTGATCGAGATCGATCTTCGCAATGCAGGCTCCGGCGAGGCTTCCCTGGCCGTGGTCGTGATCGTCCGGTTCCCCGGCGGGAAGCTCATCGCCCGCGACGCCGTCGGCGGCTTCGAGTGCGTCGAGGCCGGCCCCGCGGAGCTGCGGTTTCGTCCGGTCGGTGGCGCGGGGCTGGCGCCGCTGGGGCCGGGCGAGCGAAAGGTCATCGGCTGGCTGCGCCTGGGATCTGACAGGGAGGTCCAGATCGATGTCTCGCCGTTGGACTCTTAGCCGGGCCTTGCGGCCGGTTCTCGTGGTTCTTGCCGTCTCGCCGATGGCGTGGGCGTGCGGGCCGGGGTTCCCCAACAGGATTCTGGACGGCGGGGACGCCGCCCTGCTGTGGGCGCCGGTGGCGGACTTCCGGGCGGAGGTTGCCCGCATCCGCCCGCCGGTCGCCGTGAAGTTCAGGGCGGTCGTGCCCCGCGGCGACGACCCGTACAGGCAGACCGAGGAGGTGAGCCTCGCCGATCTGCGTGCGGCCCTGTCGCGGGCGGACTTCCCGCCGGGTCGGCGCCAGGGGCTGATCGCCGCATACGCCGCGGTCCGCGCGAAGCTGCGGGGCCACGCCGAGGCCCACGCGCGGTGGGTGGATCACCAGCGCTGGGCCCCCGACCCCAAGAGCGCCCCGCCGCAGCTTGGCCAAGCCGGGGTTCCCCAGGCCCTCCCGGGCGAGTTCGCCGATTACCTCCGCGGAGCCGTCGCGTATCACCGGGGCCGCCGAGGCCAGGCCGTCAATGCCTGGATGGCATTGCTGAAACGGCCGCCCGCCCGGCGGCGATACCGCTCCACGTGGGCGGCGTTCATGATCGGGAAGGTCTGCCTCCGCCGCCGCCCGGAGCGGGCCGTCGGCTGGTTCCGGTACGTCCGCCGGCTGGCGGGGGGCGGGTACGCCGACAGCCTGGGGCTGGCCTCGGCGAGCTGGGGATGGGAGGCCCGGGCCGAGCTGAGGCGAAAGGACTACGCCCGGGCGATCGAGCTGTACCTGATGCAGAAGGCGAGCGGCGACCCGACGGCGGCGATGTCGCTACGGACGGCGGCGGCGCGGGTGCTCTCGGGGGGGGGCGAGGCGATGCGAAAGGCCGCGGGCAACGCCTCGGCCCGTCAAGTGGTGACGGCCTACATCGTGGCCCGGGGCGGCCCGCGCTGGTCCTGCCCCACCCCCCCGGGCAGGCGGCTCGTTCGGGAGTGGCTGTCGGCCGTCGAGACCGCCGGCGCGAAGGACATGCCCGGGGCCGAGCGGCTGGCGTGGTCGGCCTACCAGGCCGGCGAGTGGGACACCGCCGCCCGCTGGCTGGCGCGGGCCCGGGCCGAGTCGGCCGTCGCAGGGTGGATCCGCGCCAAGCTGCTCCTGCGAGCCGGGAAGTGCGATCAGGCCGCCGCCGCCCTCGCCCGCGTCGTCGGCGCCTTTGCCCCCGCGGAGGTCTGGGCCGGCATCGACGACCCCGAATGCGTCGCCGGATACCGGTGGGGCGAGTACTCGCCCGCCGGCCAGGCCGCCGGCGAGCTGGCGGCGCTCCGCATGGCCCGCAGCCGATATGCCGACGCCCTCGACCTGCTGCTGCGGCACGGGTGGTGGCACGACGCGGCGTACGTCGCCGAGCGCGTCCTCACCCCGGCAGAACTGATCGCCTGCGTCGATCGCCACTTCCCGGAAAAAGCGGCCGCCTACGACGCCCACGGCGGGCTCACCTTCGGGTCCCGCCGGGAAGAAGGCCGACCCGGGATCGTCGCCGGGCGGATTCGCCACCTGCTGGCCCGCCGCCTGACGCGAATCGGGCGGTGGAAGGAGGCCAGGAAGTATTACCCGCCCCGGTGGCGTCCGCGGCTGGATGCGTACATCCGCGCCATCCGGGCCGGGAACGACTCCACCCGCCCCGCCGCCCGCAGGGCTGAGAGCCTCTGGCAGGCCGCCAGGATCGCCCGCCACGAGGGCATGGACCTGCTGGCGACCGAGCTGTCGCCCGACTGGCACGTCCATGAAGGCACGTTCGCGGAACGGCCCTTCTCCCGGCGGGCCGGGAAGGAAAAGGACAAGGACCCGAAGGTCTGCCGGGTCACCGCCGACGAGCGCCGCAGGCTCTCCCGTCACCGCCTCGGGCGGGAGAGGCGATTCCACTATCGCTACGTCGCCGCCGATCACGCCTGGTCGGCGGCCGGGCTGATGCCGGATGAGTCCGACGAGACCGCCCGCCTGCTTTGCACGGCGGGGAGGTGGATCCAGAACCGCGACCCCAAGGCGGCGGACCGGTTCTACAAGGCCCTGGTGCGGCGCTGCGGGACGACCAAGCTGGGGCGCGAGGCGGATCGGCTGCGGTGGTTTCCGAAAATGGACGAGAAGGGGCGCTGAACCCCATCGCCCGAACGCGATGACTGATTCCCGCCGCCGGCGCCTACTCCATTGGGGGCGGGCGGGCCGGGCGACCTCTTTCTCCGAGCTGTCCCTCCAGCTCGCGAACGCGGTTCTCCAGCAGGCCCAACTGCTGGATGAGCACCTTGATGCGGCCGTAGGCCGAGGACAGGGCAATGCAAAACTGCAAGCTCATGAGGAACAGCGAGATGATGGAGAGGAAGAAAAAGAGGTTGTTGACCTCGACGAAGCCCAGCATGCGGGCGACGCGGGCGTACACGGCGTAGAGCAGCGGGACGGACATCGCGGCCAGGGCGATGAGGAACCACAGCATGGAGTACCGCTCGCGGAGCCTGTGCCGGCGGATGAGCTCCAGGACGAGGAGGATGAAGAAGACGGCCACCACGGTCAGGACGATGATCTGGCGTGTGGTCATGGCTTGTCCTTCTCTCGGAGGTCCC
>CAZNSB010000013.1:7265-14825 GCA_964575155.1 uncultured Planctomycetaceae bacterium
GTGCATGGACTGGCCCGGGCTGGGGTGCATCTTCACCGGGACCTCGACGACGCGAATGCCCATCCGGTGCAGGATCACCAGCATGTCGGCGTCGGGATAGTCCTCGGGGAACAGCCGCGTGCAGTACACCTCCAGGACCTTGCCCGAGAGCCCCTGGTAGCCGGTGGTGGGGTCGGTGACCTTCTTGCGGGTGATCAGCCCGGCAATGCCGCCGAAGAAGCGCTGCCCCAGCCGGCGGAGAAACGGCATGGGATAGGTGTGGCCGCCGAGGAATCGGCTGCCCATGACGACGTCGGCCTCGCCGGCCAGGATGGGGGCGGCCACGTCGCGGGCGCAGGCCGGATCGTGCTGGCCGTCGGCGTCGAGCTGCACCACGGCGTCGTACCCGTGCTCCACGGCGTAGACGTAACCCGTCTGAAGCGCCCCCCCGTAGCCGAGCCGGGCCGGCAGGCAAACCACTTTTGCCCCGGCCGCCGCGGCCAGCTTGGCGGTCCGGTCCGGAGAGTGATCGTCCACGACCAGCACGTCGAATCCCTGCGCCTTCAACGCGGAGACGACCTCCCCGATCGTCTCGGCCTCCCGAAAGGCCGGGATCAACGCCAGGACTCGCTGTGGGCGATCGTTCATCGGATGCTCAAGGCCCGCCGCGCCCGGCAGGCGGACGGGGAACCAGTACATTGTCAAGATTGAACTTTCGGGGTGCCCCGGCTGCGCCTTTTGCAGCCGTGCCTGTCCCGGGGCCCGCACGGCTGCACACAACGCAGCCGTGGCACCCATAAACTCAAACTTGACGCAACACTACAGCATTCTATCGGCAAGCCCGGCGTCGGAGGTTCGGTATCTTGTGGGGGGACGGCCGGCCCCCTCCGGCCGCCGGCGGCGCCGCTACAGGAACAGGTCCTGGGGGATGGCCTTCCAGTTGATGGAATAGCGGAAATACCGCCCGCGGATCAGCTCCTTGAAGATGATCGGCAGCCGGCGAAGCCGACCCACCTCCCGCATCCGCAGCCGGGCGCGGTAATGAGCCACCTTGCGCTCCAGCTTCGCCATCGCCTCCGGTGGGACCGCCCGCTGCGCCTGGGCGGACAGCCGATCCAGGGCAGCGGCAAAGTTGTCGGTCTCGCGGCGGAAGTATTCCTGTCCCATCGTCTTGGCGTGCTGGTACTGGCCCCACAGGGTGGGTGCCTCGGCGCCGATCTGCTGGCTGCCGTGCTGGCGATATCTGATGAGCGGCTCGGCAATGAGCTCGACGTCGGCGACGGCGGCCAGCAGCAGCGCGATCCACCCGTCGTGCACCCACCCGCGCGGGATCGGCAGGAGCAGGTCCTTGAACTCGCTGCGGAAGGCCATGGTCGCGCCGGTGACGATGTTGTGCCTCAGCAACAGCTCCAACGTCGCCCCCTCCCACACCTGCCGCTGCTGCCGCCGACCCACGTACACGCAACGCCACAGCCGCAGCCCCAGCGGGCGGAGGCCCTCATCGACCAGCTCGGCGTCGCTGAAGACCATCGCCGCCCGGGGCGATCGGCCCAGCGCCTCCTCGATGCGGGCCAGCTTCCCCGGCAGCCACACGTCGTCCTGGTCGCTCAGGGCGATGATTTCGCCCTCGCAAAGGGCGATGGCCTTCTCGAAGTTCTTCGTCGCCCCGAGGTTCTCTTCGTTGACCACCAGCCGGACGCCGAAGCCCGCCCCCGCCGCGAAGTCCTCGACGATCCGCACCGTCTCGTCGGTGGAGCGGTCGTCGCAGACGATCAGCTCCTCCGGGGAGCGGGTCTGGGCGGCGATGCTGGCCAACTGCTCCGGCAGGTACGCCGCTCCGTTGCAGGTGCACATGGCCACGGAGATTTTCGATCGGCTCACGGCTGTCTCGCCTTACCTGGCAGCCTCGGCGCCCCGCTCGCCCGCCGCCGGTAACGTACCCCTCCGCGAGGAGTTCCACAAGTTCCAGTTGGGCGGCGCCGGCTCAATAGCCCAGTGCCCTGAGCCTGCCGGCCACGCCCTCGGCGAAGGCCGACAGCTCGGGATCGCCCCGGTAGGCGTAGGCGCGCGTCGGGTTGATCCGGGCGACCGAGCGGGAGATCGCCTCGGCGGTGGCCTCCAGCCCGCAGAACTCGGCGACGCCGGCGATCGTGCGCTCGGGCTCGCCCAGGAGGTCCTCGTACCTGATCTCCATGGCCCGCCCCGCCAAGGCGCGGACGTGGTCGCGGGCCTCCCGGAGGTACTCCTCCCACAGCGCGAACCCCCCCTGGAGGCTGGTGCAGCGGGCGGTGGTGCAGACCGGCGCCCGCAAGGGGCTGAAGAAGTAGAACACCCTGAACTTCCGATGCATTCTCCTGATGAGCGCCGTCTCCTCCCTGAAGCGGACGGCGAGGCTGTTGGCGACGTCCACGCCGTGCCGGGATATGTGCAGGACCCTGGCGCCGGGAAACACGTCCAGCCAGACCGGCAGCGTGAAGGTGTTGCGGGGGTCCTTCCACCCCCAGGGAATGTCCAGTTTCAGGACAGAGCGATACCGGCAGAACTTCCCGACCCCCAGGAACGAGGCCGCCCGCGGGGTCCGCAGCACGAAGCGGAGGTGATCCGCCGTCATCGCCCGGAGCCGGTCATCCTCCAGAACGTAGCGGGCCGGCCCGGGGTTGTCCCAGGCCGTGCCGCACTGCCGGAGAAGCCAGCGGTTGATGTTGAGGAAGAACGTGGCCTCGTGGTTCTTCTCTTTCTTCCGGCCGACGAACAGGCCCAGGCTTTCCAGGAGCCGGGCGAGCACGCCGGTCCCGGAGCGGTGCATGCCGATGAGGATGACGGGCGGACGGGCTTGGGACTTCACGGTTTCCCTTTCAGAACCTGCCGGAAGACGTCCAGATGCCTCTGGGCGCTCCTGCGCCAGGTGAAGAGTTTCGCCCGGGCCAGCCCCCTTTCGCGCAGGCTCTGGCGGAGGTCTGCGTCCTCGGCCAGGCGGCGCAACCCGGCGGCGATCTCGGCCACCGAGCGGGGGTTCACCAGCAGGGCGGCGTCGCCGGCCACCTCGGACATGCCGGTGCCCGTCGAGCCGATCACCGGGCAGCCGCACGCCATCGCCTCCAGCATGGGCATGCAGAACGTCTCGTGCAGGGAAGGCAGCACGAAGCCCAGCGCCCCGCGATAGTACCCCGCCAGCTCCCGGGGGGCGACCGGGTCCACCAGCACCCGCAGCCCCTTCACCCCCGCCGGCCGATGGCGGAAGCCCGGGAGCAGCGGCACCAGGTCCGGGCGGGTCGCCGCCGGCAGCCTGGCATAGGCGGCGATCAGACGGTCAATGTTCTTCACCGGCTGGTATTGAGCGGCCAGGAACAGGTACGGGCTGGGCATGTCGGGCGTTTCGCCGTGGGGGGTGAAGATCTCGTGGTCGACGCCGTGATGAATCGTGTGGATGAGGGACCTCGGCAGGCGGAGCACCCTGGAGATCTCGTCGGCGCCGAACCGGGAAACGGCGATGACTGCGGAGACCCGGCGGCGGAACCATCGCCAGTCGTAGCGGACCCTCAGGCCCCTGGCGATCATCAGCCCCAGCGGTTTCCAGGCCCCGGCGCAGTCGTAGGGGCGCATAGAGATTCCGCCCAGCCCGTGCACGGTGCCGACCACCGGCGCCGCTGCCCGCTTGAGGATTCGGGGCGGGCACTGCGTGCCCAGCCCCGGGTCCCATATCAGGTCGGCCCCGGGGGGCACGGGGCCCGCCTCCGGCAGCGGCGTCACCGTCACGCCCAGCGCCGTCAGCTCTCGCGAGACGTTCTCGCGGTACACCCGCAGGCTGATCGGGTCGCGCCGGCGGGCGATGACGGCCAGCTTCACGGGGCGCCCTCCCTTCCGGCATCCGCCGCTTCGCCCGGGGGCCGCCCCGACACGACGGCGTCGAACACCGCCGCCAGCCGGCCGGTGAGCGTCTTCCGGTGAAGCGGGACCAACTGTGACCGGCTCGCCCCGCGGACGGGCTTGCCCGCTTCCCAGGCGGCCACAAGCTGATTCGTGGCATCGTAGATGGATTCCTCATCGGCGCTGTCGGCGACCACACCGGCGCCGTATTCCCGCACCATTTCGGCCGCTTCGCCTTCTACCGGCGTGACACACAGGATCGCCCGCCCGCTGCCGAGGTACTCAAACAACTTGCCGGGGATTGTTCCGGTGTTGTTCGGCCCTTGGTCCCCGGGCAGGAGAAGAGCGTTCGCGCCAAGCAGGAGGCCGGCCACTTGGGAGTGCGGCACGTAGCCCATGTACCGGAATGCGTCTCCAAGGGCTGCCATCCGGGGCAGTATGCTGCGTTCCCCCGGCCCGTAGAGTTCGAAGCAGAATCGCCGCCCGCGAGGCCTCAATTCCTCGGAAGTCCGCCTAAGGGCCGTGATAAGTTGGGGGCTGATCCGGGCCTTGGTCAGCACCCCGACATGACGCAAAGTGAACGTGTCTTCCGGGCCGTGAACCGGTTCGGCACCGACGAACATCTTTGGATCGAACCCGTTTGTGATGGTGACAAAGCGGCCTCGTCTCTCGGGCTTGGCCTGGGAGGCAAGACAGTCAGTGTAGCCGCGGGACACACTGACGACCGCATCGGCCTGGTCAAGATAACGCCGCTCGTAGTACCGGTCGGCCCCTTTCCTGAGCAAGGACCCGGCCCAGTAGTAAATGTCTCTGGTCCACAGGTCGCGAAAGTCGGCGACCCAGGGCAGGTTGAACCTCTGCTTGAGGTGCCAGGCGATCCAGTGCGTCGTGAAGCGGGGCCCGCTGGAATAGACCACGTCCATCCCCCGCCGGCAGATTCGCCGAGCCACGCCCAGTGCCCTTCTGGCCCAGAACGCCCTTTCGTCCGGGAGAAGCCAGTACCCGATCTGGTTGGCGACCTTCGCAATGACCCAGCCGGCCGCTGCCCCAAGACGCCCGGTCGCCCCCCCGAGCCGCGGAACTGCGTTTCGCCACTTCTCGATGAGAACGGCTGGTTCGGAGGCCCCCACCACATGGCGCTCAATGCCGGCAGGCAGTTCCGCCAGGAGAGACGGGTCGGTTTCACCGAGCACGACCCGATCCGCCTGGAGGACAAGCGGTTCCCACCCGAACTCCCGGAGATACTTGGCGAAGTACAGGCTCCGCTGGACGCCGGCGCCTCCAGAGGGAGGGAACTCATAGGTGACCATCAATACGCGCTTCATGTCCGCCTTCTCGGCCGCGGCCTCGCCGGGATCAGACGCCGGGCCAGTTCAGGTAGGGCCAGATCACGACAAAGGCGACAACGTTGATGATAGTGCACGCGGAGACGAACACCAGCCCCCGCCGGGTCCTGCGCAACCTGCGCCACCTGACCAGAAGGCAAACCACCGACCAGCCCAGAACGTTCGCTCCCATCAGCGCCAGCCGCTCCCGCCATTCCAGCGGGCGCGCATGTCGCTGGCAGTCGTAGGGGCGCTTCGGCTGGTTGGATCGAAGGGGAATCGAAACCGCTCTGACCCTCTCGCTGACGGCATCTTCGCCGAGGGCGGCGGTCGCTACCTGTACGGCATCCGGGGACAGGCGAACGGTCTTGCGGTACGAGCCGGTCTCGATCCGAATCTCCCCGCCCTCCCCGACGGTCAGGCGGATCTGGTCTTTCTCAGGCCGCATCGCCGCCAGGAAAAGGCCGCTGCGGCCGTGAAGCCTCTCCTCGGTCACAGGCGCCGGAACAAGCCTCCCAAATGCCTCTGCCACCCATCCTTGTAGGGGGTTGTCCTGCCCGACAATGACGCGGCGCCGGGCCTTGGGCGGCCACAACGCAAGCGACAGACGGGTCTTCCCGTTGAGCGGGATCCGCAGGTTGCCGCCCGGCTGGCGGAGAAGCCTCGTGCCAGGGCCAAAGTGAAAGAACCTTTGCCACGTTACCGCCTCGGCGCTGCGGCAGTCATCAACGACCAGGAGAAGCTCGTCCGCCCGGTCGTACAGGACGGATCGCTCGTGGACAACCCCGTTGCCGCGAACGGATATTCCGCGAAGAAACATGCAGTCGCCAGCCCGCCCGTAGCTGACGATGCCGCAGAGCTCCGACCGGGCTTGCGGGTCTTCCGACGTCGTCGTCACGGTACTGTGCCCTGCCCAGGACGCCGTAAACGCTCGCCGCTTGTCGCCGGGTTGATAATTGAGGAAACCGGGGTCGGTCAGGATCGGCCCGAATTCATCGGCGACAAGGAGCGACAGATCGTCGCAGTGCTTATGGCTGAAGGAGTTGTTCGTCGCGGCAAAGAAGCCATACAGCCGCCCCCGCATGATCCCGTACCCGGCGCCGGGATACACAGTGAACGGTTCGGCTTGGCCGCGCCGCTGTGGTTCGGTGAGGCCGCGCCGCGTATCCCCGACCGGCACGACCTCACCGCCCGGCATGACGAACGATGCGACGGCTTTCTTCGCAACAGAGACGGTCCTTCGCAGCTCCGGCGGCACTGCCACCTTCACCGAGTCCATGTAGTGGATGATGTCCGCCAAATGGCGGGTCACACCGATGTGATATCCCGGGGAGTTCTCCAGATGAATCGAGTTCTCTGAATAGCAGCGGCGGATCTGCTCCAGCAGTCTTCCCTTGGCCGTACGGAGCCACTGTTCGCGCATCTCCCCCGCCCCCAGGTGGGTGGCGATGACGATCAACGCGTAGTCCTGGGAGATCCCGTGATTGTGCGGGAACAGGTACGTCGAGCGGGAGGCGTGGAACGTCCCGTGCTGGAAGAGGGATCGTGCGACCGCCGACTCAAACTGGCTGTCGGCGTGACCCGCAGAATGGCAGTAGTCCACGAAGGCGCAGACCGATATGGCCCGATAAGCGGCCGAATGATCGTACCAGGCATAGCGGCAGGAGGAGCGGTAGCGCGGATTGCAGCGGATCCACGAAGTGATGATCCGCTTTCCCAGATCAAGGTAGCGCTCGTCCGAGGTCTGCCGGTGCGCGTGCATCAGATCGTAGAGAATGAAAAGGGAATGCAGTTTGTGCTGCCAGGTCAGGTTGTTCACCGCGGTGCCTGCCCACAGGGAGTCCAGGCGCCCGGTGACATCAGGCCAAGCATCCGGCTGCAGGGACCAGACCTCGCGCAGCGCCTTGTTGGCAATGGTCATCGAGATGTCGCTGGGGTGGCATCGAGCGGCCCGTTCCCGTTCGAGGGGACCCTCAGCGAGTGCAACGTAAGACGCCTCTTTCCCCACACGACTGAAAGCAACGACCGGGTATGCGGCGAAGCAGGCCAGCAGACAGACGCTTCCGACGCCCAAGGCAAGCGTCAGCGGAAGGTTCGAAAACCGACGCGGCGGGTCCTCTTTCCTGGCCCGGGTCATCGTACGTTCTCTCCTGGGGCTTCGTGCTCGCGCTCGATACGCAGCATACGAACTGCGTTGGCCTCGAAAGGGAAAATGCTTCTCTGTGCCGCATCGACTTGTTCCTTGTATTGACGCTTGACATCTTCAGCAACCGTCATCAGCCAATATCCTAGGCACAGCGCGGCGAGCACGGCGGCGAGAACTATCGAGCTTTTGAACTTCATCGATATTTCCTTCTGACGATTGAACATACTCGTATATTGGCTCGAA
>CAZNSB010000013.1:14835-24535 GCA_964575155.1 uncultured Planctomycetaceae bacterium
CTCTCCTGGTGCTTCGCGCTCGCGCTCTCGCTGGCGAACGCGCCCCCCACCCGTCGCGTCCGCTGCGTTCGGCGCTGCGACCAGCCGCAGGACTCGATCGGCCAGGGCCGCGGCGGCCTGCCCCTGGCGGGCGGGGCCTACGTGCCTTTCCAGGAAGCGTGCTCGGCCCTGGCGGATCTCCTCGTCCTGCTGTGGCTCGAGCGCTCTTGCCAGGGCGCGGCGAAGCTCTGAAGCGGACCTGGCCGGCAGCGACGCGCCGTCGGCCACGTATGGGTAATGGTCCGGCTCGTCCGAGAAGTTGACGCAAATGGTCTTTCGCCCGGCCAGCATCGCCTCCAGCAGCGTCGTGGAGCTTGCGCTGACCAGGACGTCGCATGCCGCCAGAAGGTCGTGGAAACGGCCCTCAAACAAGCGGACATTTCCGGCCTGGACCTTCTCAGCCCGCGCCCGATAAGCATCCAGCGAAGTGTCCAGGGCGTGAACCGTCACGCAGACCAGAACATCGCCGCGGTCCTTCATCGCGTCGAAAAGGGCTTCGGCCATTTCCATGAACCAGGGATACAACTGTGTCGACAACAGAATGATCTTGCAGTCCACCGGCAGGCCGAGGCGGCTTCGAGCGGCCGGGGCTTCGGGTGGATTGTTTACCAGGTTGTCGAATCGCGCCGCCCCGGTAACCCAGACCCGTTCGGCCGGGTACGCCCCGCATCCGCTGATCACCTCCTTGGTGTACCGGCCATACGCCGCGAACCAGTCGGCCATGGGCGCGCCCGCCACCTCGCCCGCCGGAGGCGTGTACGTCATGTGCATCGGGAAGATCACCCCGTGCTGGACGCCGATCGACGGAATTCCGACTTTCCGGGCGGCGGCGATGTCGGTCATGCCCGGGCGCTGATACAGTTCCATCGTGACCAGCACGGCCCCGACGTTCCCGGCGGCGCGGAGCGACCGGGCGACGGCATCGACCACATACGCCCAATACGCCACCGACGCCACCGCCCGGCGCAGCAGGGGAAGGAAGACTGCCCGGACGTCTGCGCCGGCAAAGCGGAACGACTGCTGGAAGGCCGGTGTCCGTTCCAGCAGGCAGTAGCGGGCCAGGGCGACCAGTTGTGTCGGCAAGGCCCCGATAAACGCGCCCCAGCAAGGGTGAGTCTCCTCGATGGGAATCAGCCTGGGGAGACGGCGCAGCCTCGGCCAAAGCGGATAGAAGAACCGCCCGGGCCTGGGGTACAAACCGCCCCCGACCCAGGAGGTGTGCAAGAGGTATCGTGTCCTCACGTCGGGTGCGCGCCGGGCGAGCTGGCGGGCGAGGTCTTCCCAGTACCACACCGCCGGCCCGGCGCCGTCATCGCGAACGTGAAGGGGAAAATGCCCGGTCATGACGACCGCCGGCTTCCGGCGGTCGGCGGCGGAATCGCGGGGGGCCCCGGCCAGCACTCTGGCTAACACCGCGCGGACGAGGGTGACCGCCGGCGTGAAGGCGATCGTGAAGAGGGATTTGGTCAACCAGCGCAGCAGGCCCCGGCGAGGCTTGCCGGGGGGGGCGGCTGAGCCCGGCAGGAACTCGAAAGCGCAGCCGGCCCTGCGACATTTCGACGCCAGCGCATCAGCCAGGTCGCCCGCGCCGGTGAAGATCAGCACGTGCTTCGGTGAGAGCGTGTGGACGGCCCTGGCGGCGAGCCAGATCTTCCGCAGGCTTTGAAAGATGGCCCCATGCCAGTGCAGGTTCGAGCAAGGGCTCGTCCACCACACCGAATACCCGCCGCGCTGGCGGAAAAGCTCGTCGAAACTCCTGCCTTTCCGCAGCCGCTGGCGAGGCCAGGCGTCCATGAACGACAGGAAATCCCGGCGCAGGGCGTCGGTGTCCAGAAACCGCTCCAGGCTGAGGCCTTCCCAACGCGCCGGCAGGGAAAGGGTCCTCCTGCCGCTCAGGTCGAGCACCGCGACAGGGGCGTCGCCGTGGCGACGAAGGACCCATTGGACGGCCTCGTCCGGCAGGGAGCCGGTGGTCAGCAGCAGCACGGGCTCGTCGCGGGGGCGGTCGCGGGTCATGGGCGCCGATCCCCCAACCAGGCCCTGACCTTCGCGGCACAGAGCTGCCAGCCCTTGCTCACCTCGTGTGAAGACACCACGCCCGTCAGCCAAAGCAGGCCGAACAGCGCCAGCCACAGGACCGCCTTGAGCCCGACGGCGCCCGCCCAGATCAATCGAGGCGACAGCCAGTAGTCAACCAGCCCCAGGGCCGCTCCGACCGCGACGATCCGAACGATGGCCCAGACCTCCCAGGGCAGCGCATACCCGCGCTGGCTCAGGCGGGCAGCGACGGCGAATCGGACCAGGAAGCATCCGAGCATGGCGACGGCCGCACCCATCATCCCAAAACGGGGTATCAATCCCCAACTCAAGGCGATGCTGACGACGGCGGAAGGGACGCTTGCGGCGGCCAACTGGAAGCCCTTGCCGGTGAACAGGATGGACGGCGTGGTGACCATGTAGAGACACTGAAACATATAGGCCGAAGCGAGCACGGGCATCAGTCGGATGGCCTTGTGGTAGTCGGCCGAGACGAGGAGCTTGATAAGCACCGGCGCGAACAGTGCAAGGCCCAGTGCCAGCGCCGCGAATCCCGCGATGACGAGGGTGTAGAGTCGGGCCTGCTGGGAGCGGGCCTCTTGCCCGCCGTCCCGCATCAGCCGGGCGAACGTCGGATAGCTGGCGTTCAGTATGGCCCTGGCGAGGATGTCCAGGGGCTGGGTAAAGACCCAGGCCACCCCGTAGATGCCCATGGCGGCCGAGGAGGCCAGCTTGTTCACCAACCACCCGTTGGCGGCCACCGAGAGCATGCTGCCCAGGTTGTGAGGCAGGAAGCTCACCCCCGTCCGAAGTGCCCGCTTGTACGGGCCTGGCGTGAACCTGCCGCCGCCGGCGCGGCGGAGGACGGCCCAGGCGACGGCGGCGGCGCCGGCCAGCCCGATCACGATGGTTCCCTGCCTGCCCAGCCCCCTCCAACCCAGCAGGGCGACGGCGAAGACGCCGATGCCGCCCTGCAAGACGAAATTCGCAACGTCAATCGAAACCGACAGGCCCGCACGCTCCTGAAGCCGCGCCAGCCGAACGCCCAGAGACATCATCACCCGGAAGAACCCCCCCCATACAATCAGCAGCCAGAGAGCCAGCACGCCCCACCCGCTCAGCGGCAGACCCCCCAGCAGCGCCGGCGCGAGCCATATGCCCGCGGCGGACAGGACCAGACAGATCCCACCGGCCTGCCCGGCCAGGCCGGCCGAGACGGACCGGATGAACTCGCCCCGCCGCTCCTGGTCAGTCCGGAAGTAATGAGAGGTGAATCCGCCGAACAGCCCCAGCTCGACCAGGACAGCCAACGCCGCCATGATCTGCCACGACAGCCGCACGATGCCCATCTGCGCCGGAATCAGGTAGTGGGTGAAGATGGGCACCAGCAGCAGGGCGACCACTTGCAGCCCCAGCGTCCCCAGCGTGTAGGTCGCGCCGAGCCTGCCGATCCTGGTTATGCCTTTAGCAAAGTCCATGTGCGCTTCCGGGCCGGGTCGCCGTGGGGGGGGCGATCAGGATTCGTCTTCCGGTGCTGCGAGCTGGCCGCCGGCGGCGCCTGGGTGGACGGCCCTGGCTGGCGAGCCGACAACGGTGGCGCCGGAAGGTACGTCCTCGATGATGACGGAGCCGGCGCCGACGGTGGACCACGAGCCGACGGTCATGAAGGGGATGACGGTCGCCCCCGCGCCGATGAGGGCGCCCTCCTCGACGGTCGTCCGGCCAGCCAGGACCACCCCCGGGGCCACGTGTGCGAAGTCACCGATGCGGTTGTGGTGTTCGACAACGGCGCCGGTGTTGATGATGGCCCCCCGGCCGATGCGGGCGTGGGAGCAGACGACCGCGCCGGTGCAGATCACGGTGCCGGACCCGATGCGGGCGCTGCTGGCGATGTAGGCGGTCGGGTGCGTGATCGTCACCGCCTCCAGGCCCCGGGCTGTGAACGTCTCCACGAACGACTTGCGGGCGGCGTTGTCGCCGATGGCCACGACGAAAGGCCCGTCCACCGCCGCCGGCAGGCCCAGCACCGGCACCCCGTCCAGCACCGTCCCGCGCAGGGCCTCGTTGGAATCAAGGAACCCCACCACGCGGTGCACGCCGCCGGCGCGGACATTGTCCAGCACCACCTCCCCGTGCCCGCCAGCGCCGATGACATAGATGTCCATGCTTGGTCACTCGCTCTGTGTCCGGGTTTTCCGGCAGTTGCTAGCCCACAAACGGCCGGAGGAACAGTCCCAGGTCGCGCTGCGCGAGGGCGGCCCGGACCGCATACGGGGACGCCAACCGCCCCAGGTATTCTTCGGCGACCTCGTCGGTAAAATCGTCGTACCTGGAATACCTGAGTTCAAGGGTCTTGTCCTGTTCAGCGGGCTCCATGCGCTGCAGGGCGCCGGTCTGGAGGTACTGGAGGAGGCCGGCGTGGGCGGAGCGGACGGCCTTCATGCCCAGCAGAAACGGGTCTGTCGCCTCCGCAGGGGGCAGCGCGTGGAAGAGCATCGGGCCGGAATCGAGTCCCTTGCTCAGCATGTGGATCGTCGCGCCCACGTACTGGGGACGGCCATCGTAGAGGGCCCAGAAATTCGTCGCGCTGCCGCGATAGTAGGGTGAGACGCCCATGTGGATGTTGACCGCCCCGTGGGCAACCAGGAAGTCAATCAGATCCCCCCGGACGTAGCTGGCCCCGAAGACGACATAGACATCCGACGCCAGCGCCGGCGCCAGCGTCTCGAGCGCCAGCCGATTCAGGTCGCCCATCTTCAACGCCAGCGAGCGGGCGTTGCCGGGACAAAACCGCGGACGCCCGAACACTTCCCGCTCCGCCGCCATCATGCGCTGGAAGTAAGCCTGCATCACCTCAGACTTCCGATAGAAGTCCGGCACCTGTCCGGGAAATACTGTGGTGCATTCCTGGACGGCCAGCACTTCGTCGGCCACGCCGGCCAGGGCTTCCACCAGGGCAACGTGCCGGGGTTGATTGCTGGTGAAAAGCGTCACCTTCACTTTGCCATCTCCCTGAGAATGTTGGCGTGATCTTCACGCGGGTGCTCGAGCTCGCAGTAGCGACGTTTGGCCATGTTGGCTCGGAAACCCAGGCGAATCCCCAGCTCCCTGAGAATGCCCAGCGTTCGCCCGCTATAGGAGTTGCAGGGGTGCGACATGGACACCGGGGGCACGCCCAGCAGCCGGCGGAGGTACTCGAAGTTCGCAGTGTACTCCTGCCGTTGCCCTGCCGCGTCCAGTTGGCCGATCCGCGTGGGATGGGTGTCTGAGTGCATCCCGATGACATGCCCGTCGGCGTGCAGCCGAAGGATGCAATCATCGTCCATCCACAGGTCCCGCGCCAGGTCGGCCTGGCGGACCCCCGCCGCGAGCATCATCCGCTCCATGACCCGGTTGTACCGCTGGTGCCCCAGGACCTCGTCGCGGACAAAGCGAAACCGGCGGTCCGACTCGGTATAGAAGGGAAAATCGGGAAGATAGGATGACACGGCGGCGGCGGCCAGGGCCTCTTCCACCTCCCGGGCGTGCGGGCTCTCGGCCAGGGCCTGGAAGAACCCCGTGTAGAATTCCTCGATGCTTTCAAAGAAGCTTGACCGAAACCTGCGGTACACCTCCAGCGGCTCGATGTTCCCCCGCATCACCGACGTGTACACGAACCAGAAAGCCGCGATCCCGTTGTCCTCCAGCACCGGCCCGGCCACGTCATACTGGCAGCGCAGGTTGTCGTCGAAGGTCAGGCAGAGGTCGTTCTCCCGGAGGTCCCCGGCCAGTGCCCGCTCAAGCCACTGGCGCGCCGAAAGGATGTTCTCCCGCCCGAGGAACTCAACCATGTCCCTCAACTGCTGTGCGGACATCGACCCCTGGGTGGGAGCGTGCCGGCCACCGTGGAAGTGGTGAAACATGATGCCGTGGGCCGGGCCATTCATGGCGCACTTGCTCCCAGCTCGTGTCTTCACCTGCCGGGGTGGCCTCCGGCTGCGCCGTCAGGTGATATCGCGAAACGCCTTGGTCTGCCACCCGGTTCTCGACCGAAGCAGCTTGAGGATGGCCCGGGCGATCTTCCGCGAGGCGCCGGGGCCGCCGTAAGGGCCGCCGGCCAGGGGTGTCTTCAGCACCGGGCGATGCGCGGCCCGGGGGGCCCGCAGCGTCCTGCCCTGCTGCCGACCACCCACCAGCGTCATCGGCACGCCCAGCGGAGCCGCTTCAGTAAACAGCCCTGAGGAATTGGCGATCACCTCCGAGCAGTGGGTCAGCAACTGCAAGAACTTCCGCCGGCTTAGCCGTTCCTGGTAGATCGCCACGCCGGGGCAGTCGGCCTCGACCTGCTTCCACCGGCGGATGATGCCGGCCCGCCCGGGGTCCGGGCTGGGCTCGATGAAGATCATCCCGGCAGTCCGGCCGCACTGCCTGCTGAGCCTGCGCCGGGCGGCGTCGACCTTTTTGAAGACGCGCCCGGCCTGGCGGTACTCCCGCTCGTCGTCGGGCCGGGACGGATGGTACACACACATGACGTATTCCAGGGGCCTCAGGCCCCGGTAGCTCTTCAGCGGCTTGATGGGGCAGAGGCTGTCCACGAACGGCGACCCGACGTGGTGCACGCAGGACGGCCGCTCGCCCCAGGCGATCAGCCTGCGGTACGATTTCTCGTCCGGCGCAAAGAGCAGGTGGGCCATCCGCGAGACCGCGTGTCGGACCTGGTTGTCGGTCTGTCCCCGAGCCAGCTCGCCGGCGTGGATCTGCCCGAAGGGAATTCGCAGCAGGCACGCGGCCGAGGCCGCCGCCAGGATCTCGTTGCGGTCGCCCAGCAGCACGACGAACTCCGGGCGGCGGGCGATCAGGGCTTCGGTGATGTGCCGCTGCACCTCGGCGATGAACACCGCCGTGGCAGCCACCTCCCCGCGGGGGGGGCAGTTGACGGGCACGATGACGTGCGGCCGGGGCGGGGGCTGGCGGTTGTCCGGTCCGACGCCGATCCACCACACGGCCGCCCCGGCCTCACGCAGTGCCTGCCCCACGGGCACCATCCCGCCGAGGTCGCTGTCGGAACCGCTGATCAGGCAGATTCTTGGCTTTCCGCCAGCCATTGTTCAATTCCGTCCGTTCGTTTCGTCCGGTGGGGGCGGGCTGCGCCGCCCTCAGGCCAACATGTCCAACTGGATCAATGCTCCGGCAGGAATGGCCCTGGCGGCCTTGCGGCCGATAAGGTCGTCCCGCATGGCCGGGGGCAGGCCGGTGCCCGGCCGGCGAATGGCGATCATCTCCCGGGTCAACACCGCCCCTGCGGGGATATCTACCGCGGCGGTCAGGCTTCTTCTCGCCGCGGCCGCCGTAGCTGCCTCACTCGCGGACGGACGCTTTCGTCCGTCGCCCAATGCCGACTCCACCTTCCGAATGCCTGCCACCAAGGCTTCGAGCTCGTCCGGCTCGACGCTGGAGCGGTGGTCGGGGCCGGGCAGGCTCCGATCCAGCGTCAGGTGCTTCTCGACGACGCAGGCCCCCAGCGCCACAGCGGCGAGCGCCACTTCCGTGCCTAGCGTGTGGTCAGAATAGCCCACAGGCACGTCGAACGCGGAAGCCATTGTCGTCATCGCCCGGAGGTTCGCATCCGCCGGATCGGCCGGGTAGTTGCTCACGCATTGAAGCAGCACTAGATCGCAATTCCCCGCCGTCCGGACCGCCTCCATTGCAGTCTCGACCTCGTCCATGCTGCTCATGCCGGTCGAGAGGATGACCGGGCGGCCCTTGCCGGCGACGCAACTGAGGAAAGGCAGGTCCGTCAGCTCCCCGGAGCCGATCTTGAACGCCTCCACGCCCAGCTCGAACAGCAGGTCGACGCTTTCCTCGTCAAAGGGGGTGGAAAGGAAGCCGACGCCCTGCTGGCGGCAGCAGGCCATCAGCTCGCGGTGGGCGTCGGCCGAAAGTTCCAGCCGCTTAAGCATGGCCCGTTGCGACTCGCCCGCCTCGGTGGTTTCGAGCTGGTAGCCGGCCTTGGGCGCGCCGGGGCTCACCAGCCGGTCGGCCTTGAAGGTCTGGAACTTGACGGCGTCGGCGCCGGAGCGGGCGGCGGCGGCGATCAGCTCGCGCGCCAGATCCACGCTGCCGTTGTGATTGACGCCCGCTTCGGCAATGACCAGACAAGGCCGGTTCGGGCCGATCTTTCGGTCAAAGAGCTCGATCATCCGCACAACGGGTCCTGTCCTCGAGGATGAGCCTGGCCAGGTGCAGGTGCCAGGGCGTGTCGATGTCCAGGGAGCGCTCGGGGGGCATGACGTAGGCGTAGGTTCTGTCGGTGTACCAGGTCTTCTTCGCCAGCAGCACTTCCCGCCGGGCGAGGTAGATGGCGCCGTTGAGGGCGCAGGCCTGCGGCAGGAGCTGGCGGCGCGTGAGATCGCGTCGCGTGGCCCCCGGCAAGTCCACCAGCCTGCCGTCCTCGGTGATCGTCCGCATCCAGTAGGGATGGTGCTCGGCGGGGCATACGCTGACCACGGCGTCGGCCTGGCGGGCCTCCGCCAGCGCCATGGCGGCGTCGATGTCCTCGGCCGTGCGAAACGGCGACGTCGGCTGGAGCAGCAGGACGTACTCGGCGCGGTACGCCTCGTTCTCCGCCAGCCAGTGCACCGCGTGCAGGAGCGTGTCTTCGGCGAGCGTCTCGTCGGCGGCCAGCTCCTCCGGACGCAGGAAGGGAACCTCGGCGCCCTCGGCCTTGGCCGCTTCGGCAATCTCCGGCGAGTCGGTGCTGACGATCACGCGCTGCACGCTCTCGGCCTGGAGGCCCGCCTGGATCGTGTAGGCGATCAGGCCCCTGCCGGCGAGGGGAACCAGGTTCTTCCGCAGTATGCTCTTGGAGCCGCCGCGGGCCGGGATGATGGCCACGCACGATGCCTGCTGCATGCAGCGAGACTCCCTGGCGCGAGTATCCGGAGCGTCCGGCCGGGTTCGTTCCGGCCGCAGCCCACGCCGGCACTCAGGTCTGCCTGAATCCTCGAAAGGTCACGTCTTTCTCAAGGTACAGCCGTCTGGCATCCTCCAGCACGGCCTTGCACCTGTTCCGGAAATACTTCTCGATCAGCTTCGTATTCACTTCCAGGAGGGCCTCGTGGAACTCGTCGTCCGTCAGGTCGGTGAAATTGACGGCCAGCAGATCCGAGTTCACGTGCTTCCTCTGGTAGAAGTCCTCGCAGTCCTTCAGAAGCCCCTTTTCGATGGCATGGTAGTACAAGTCGCTGCCCGGATACGGCGTGACCGGGCGAATCGTTCTTAACTGGGCGCGATCGTCGTATTTGAGAAGAAACTCGACCCCTTTTCTCAGCGTCTCCTTGGTTTCGCCTATGTTCCCAAAAATGATGTTGTATCCCGGGCTGATGCCGGCGGCCAGGGTCGCTTCGATACCGCTGACGATCTGTTTCGTCGTCAGTCTCTTGTTCATGTTCCTCAATATCTGATCGTCCATGGCCTCGATGCCGTAGCCGATGAAGACGCACCCGGCCCGCTTCATGGCGTCCAATACGTCCGGGATCGCGTAGTTCAGGCGGCCATTGCAGCACCAACGGATGCCGGGGGCAGACTTCATAATACTGCAACGCTACGAAGGCTTCCATTGACACATGCGCAGGTCCTTCAGATA
>CAZNSB010000014.1:0-24415 GCA_964575155.1 uncultured Planctomycetaceae bacterium
CCTGTGCGAGACAAACAGGTTGAAAACCTGTTCCACCCACAGATTCAAGCTTGACGGAGCACTAGGGCTTGACGATCAACCGAACGCCCTCGCTGGGGATGGGCAGCGCCTTGAATCGCAGCAGCCCGCCGGTGGCCGATGGATCGGCCCGGCCCTGGCGGAGAACCTCGCCGGCGGGGTTGCGGACCTCATAGCTGTACTGGCGCCCGGGGCGGAGCTGGAACTTCTGAAGCCGGCGGATCGTCACGTCGGCGACGGGGTTCCTGACCCTGGTGCTTCCGGCCCAGTAGAGGGTGGTCTCGTACCGGGCGGGGGCGTCCGAAATGTCCTTCCACCGGCAGCCGGTGTGGATATCGCCCCAGTAGTAGTTGATCCCGTCGGAGACGACCAGGTTGCCCGAGGGCTCCTTCGGCTGGACGAACAGACCCGCCGCCGCCGGGCCGCGGAAGGCGGGTTGGGACAGGTTTTTCCGCACGTCGAGGCGGATCATCCGCGACCAGGTGCCGGTCATGGTGATCGGCAGGAGCGTCCCGCCGCCGTAGACGCCGTGTCGAGCCATGAAGGGGTGGCCCCTTTCCAGCAGGGCGACGTAGAAGTCGCGTTGGGGCTTCATGATCCCCCGGCCGGTGACGGTGATCATGGGCAGTTCGGTCGTCCGGGGCAGGTCGCGGACGATCTTCGTGAGGTTCAGCTCGTCCCAGACGCTTCCGGGCTCCCCGGAACGCGACCCGCCGCGGTCTGGGGTCCCCTTGCCCGTGTCTGTCTTCAGGTTCCACTGGACCTTGCCCCAGATGCTCTCCATCTGGACCGGCAGGGAGCGAGCCCGCTTGATGGCGATCAGCGCGTCCAGGGCCCCGGCGTAGTTGGCCAGGCCGTAGCCGGAGACGACCAGGTTGAACACCTCCGGGTGGCGAACGCCCAGGTGAAGGGCCCCGCCGCCGGCGGCCCCGCCCCCGCAGCCGGTCACCAGCATCCGCTTGCGGTCGACGGGCCACCTCTTGGCGGCCCATTCGATGAACGCCAGCAGCCGGCGCTCCGTGTAGTTGTGGACCACCCCCTGGCGAAAGGACTTCAGCGTGCCCACCGACTCGTGGTAGCCGTACCACCACGTCTTGATGGGGAAGTCGTGCGGGGCGATCACCAGGCTGTCCTGCTCGATGCGGTACTGCGTGCGGTAATAGCTCCGCCCGTCGCGGTGGAGGCTCAGCTCGAGAGGCATCTTCCCGGTCTGCTTCTCCGGCACGCCCACGGACCAGTTGTAGTACTGGCTGGGCAGGTTCACGTAGGGCGGCGCGACCCACCGGACGTAGTGAAGCCGCTTCTGGCGGTAATTGAAATAGGGCCTGGGGGGAAAGACCTTCTGGAGCACGGGCTCGCCCGCGCCGGCCTTCTCCTCGACCGACGCGACGTTCTTCGCCGAAAGGTCCCTCGTGTTCTCCACGCCGTTGACGGAGGTGATCACGGCGTAGTGGGCCTTGCCCGCCTCGCCCGCGGTGTGCACGTACAGCCCGGTGCCCCGCGGCAGGGGGCCCTGCCCCTCGCGGACCACCAGCCGCTCCATCAGGCAGTCGACCCCGTGCCGCCCGTCCGTGCTCGACCGGGAGAAGGGATTCCACTGCCCGCCGATGACCGTCTCCTCGCTGGCGAGCATCTGGTCAATGGCCTTGTCCAGGCTCCGGCCGTTGACGTTCCAGCACGACAGCGGGCGGACGATGGCGATGCGTTCTGCCTGGGGTAGGGTGGCGGCGGAGATGGGCTTTCGGGACCGATACACGCAGTACCGGACGCGGCGGATCTGATCGAGGCCCTCGATGATCCTTCTGAGGCGGCCCCAGTTGACCGTGTCGGTGCCGACGGGGTCGTCGACCTGCCCGCCCGGCAAGAGGGATTCCTTGAAGGTGATGAAGGTCTGCCCGGCTCGGTGGAAGGCGGACACCCCGGCGACCTGCGGGGGCAGGTCGGGGGGGGTGCCGCCCAGGTTGATGAACGGGCACGTCTTGACGAAGAAGCCGCCGTTTGCCTTGCCGGAGACCCACTGTCGCACCGCCGCCGTGGCGTCAAAACGGTCGAACCACGGGCCGCGCAGCCCGAGGGGCTTGCCGGAGACCTTCGGCGTGCCCCGGGCCTTGAACTTCGAGAAGAGCGGGTAGACCTCGATGCTCGTCAGGGCGTCGTCGTTGGCGCCGGTCAACCGGGCGGTCCGAAAGACCAGCAGGTCCGCCCGGTAGACCTTCGCGCCCGCGGGCAGCTCGGACAGGTCGAACCGGACGACCCCCTTGCCCGTGGCCGAGGGGAGGATCGTGACCGTCCCTCTCTCGATCACCGGCCTGTCCGGGGCGGGCTTGGGCGGGCCGGCGAAGACGAGCTTGCCGAATCGCTGGGGGACGTGGCTGTTGCCCGACAGCGTCGGGGACCAGGCGGCTTCCTGCCAGGAGCCCCCGGCGTGGCGGTTCCGGTTGAAGTTGGCGATGCAGGACGGCGGGAGCTTGCCGGTCCCGACCATCTTGGCCAGCGGGATCGTCAGCTCCGCGGTCCAGGCTCGGCCGGCCCGTGCCGTCGCCGCCCGGAGCCCCGAGTTCCAGGAGGAGTTCTTGACCTTGCCGTCGTACGTGCTCCCGGCGGCATTGACGCCGAAGTGGTAGTAGGTCCCCCCGAACCCCAGGAACATCTCGATCGAGTCGTCGGACCAGATCTCGCCGTCGTGGCCGCGGCGGGGGGCGCGGATCTTGCCGGGCGCCGGCTCCACGCAGCGGAAGGCCACGTACAGGCTCCCGCCGTGCCGGACGGCCTTCACCTCCGTCGGCTGGGCGGCCTTGGCGCCGCCTTCGAGCGTTCGCGCCAGCCTCATTACCGGCGCGTCCTTCCAGCACGCGTCGGTCAGCTTCCCGTCGATCCCGGGTGCCGCGGCGGCGACCGGGGCGTACCCCGTCGGAGGCGGGGCCTCGGGACCCTTCAGCGCCAGCCCGGTGGGGGGCCGGCCGAACCGCCGCGTCACCATCTCAGCGGATGAGAGCGATCCCAAGGACAGCACGGCCAGTAGGGCCCAGCATCGGTGCGACGGTGACTTCATGGCGACCAGCTCCCTTCTCGCCCTGCATCTCACGGCTTGAGGATCCGGATGCGGTTCTTGCCCCTTGTGACGGCGAGCTGCCTGATCGTGACCAGGCCCCACTTGTCGGCCTCGACGCCGCCGGTGGCGACCCGTTTGCCGTCGGCCAGGCGGGTGTTGGTCCACTTGAACTTCCGCCCCGGGGCGGGCTTGAACTTCTTGCAGTGGCGGGGGGTGATGTCCACGGTGCAGGACTCTTCCGGCGACGCGTCGGTCAGGAAGGCCGTGATCTCCCACCGGTCCTTCTCGTCCACGATCGTCTCGTACTCCCAGAAGATGTACCCGTTGATCTGCCCGTAGTAATCGCCGTGGGCCGCATCGCCGCAGCCTGGGTTATTGTCCAGCGAGCAGTTGCTGAAGGCGGGGATGCTCTTGTCCCACTGCATCGACCGGATCAGCTTGGACAGCTCGCCGCTTGACCCGCAGCTCCAGAACGCGCAGAAGGGCTGCCTGGCGTCGCGCAGCGCCGCCCACGCGCGCGGGTCGTCCTGCCAGCCGTACTCCGACGTGTGCCCGCTGTCCTTGCCCGTGCCCGAGACGCAGTGCACGAACGGGATGTCCTTCTCCACGTTGTTTCGCAGGTACCAGCCGATGTCCAGCACGTTCCAGGCCTTGTGGCCGTCGGTGGTGACGGCGAGGTCCTTGGGCCCGCAGTATCTCGGCAGCGCCCCGGGCATGCCGCCCCACTTGAAGTCGTAGTCGTACGTGTAGGAGCCGATGTAGGCCATCCCGGTCGATTCCGGGTGGCGGACGGCGAAGTGCAGCGGCCCGCCGGTGACCCGCCCGGGATCGACGTCCCAGGTCGCCCTCGCCCAGGCGATCAGGTGCTTGAGGTACCGCCCGGAGAAGGGCTCCACCCGGCTCTCGCGGTAGCTCCGCAGCGTGCCCAGCCCGTTGCTGTAGCACAGCCCGCCGTCCTCGCCCCACGGGGTGTGATATTCCACCCGCAGGTTCAGGACGGTCGTCGACGGCCGCCACTCGAACATGCTCACGTACCCGCTGGTGTACCCGCTGATGCTCATGGCGTAGGGGCCCTTGACCTTCTCCGGCGGCACCGCCACCAGGACGCGGAACGGGCGGAAGGGCCGGTTGGCCAGCGGCGGCGCGCCGTACAGCAGGTACCACCGCTCCGGCACGGGCCTGTACCGGTCCTCCAGCAGGAAGCGGAAGACCGGCTTGCCCGGCCCGGGCCGCTCCTCGACCGGCCGGGCGAGGCTGTTGGCGGCGGTGATCCCGGTGGTGTTCTCCGTCCCGTCCATCACGGCGGTCACGGCGTAGTAGCTCTCGCCCGCCTTGGGCGGGTTGTGCACGTACAGCGCCTCGCCCGGCAGGACGGCCTTGGCGTCGGCCACCGGCAGCGTGGGGATCAGGCTGGTGGGCACCTCCTTGGCGTCGTGGTACTCGCCGCGGTAGCTGATGATCTTCATGTTCAGGTCGTAGGCGTTCAGCGCCGGCACCTCCGCCAGCAGCTCCGCGTCCTGGAGGTTCGAGGACGTGGTCTTCCTGTCGTGGCGGTAGACGCGGTAGAGCACCTGCGGCACCCGCTTGACCCGATGCGCCCGCGTCCCTTTGACCACCACCCCCTGCATGTCGCGGATGACCTTCACGGCGACCGCCGGGAATCGGTCGTACCCGCCCCAGCCCTTCCCCGGCTGCTTGACCGTCTTGCAGCCCTTTTCCGAGAACTTGTCGATCCACACCACGCTGCCCGGCGGGGGCTGGTAGGGCGGGATCTCCTTCCACCACAGGAACGTCTGGTCGTCGTGGTGGCTCACCTTCAGGCCCGTCACCTGCGGCGGGACCTCCTTGGCCCGGCCCTCGAACAGGACGTCCAGCCAGGTCTGCTTGGCCTGGAGGCCGTCGAAGCGGACCACCGCCAGCCCGAGATTGCTCTTGGGGTCCCGCGCCCAGCGCCGGACGGCCTCGGTGGCGTCGAAGCTGCCATACCACGGCGGCTCCAGTGCCAGCCGCCGGCCCGCGCAGGCGGCCTTCCCCTCGGCCCCGATGCTCTTGACGGCGTAGAGCTCCGCGGGTTCGCGCGGCTGGAGGCGGCGGGTGACGAAACAGCGCAGCGACGCGCGGTGGACCCTCGCTCCCTTCGGCAGGGCCGACAGGTCGAACACCAGCCGGGTCGTCCCGCCTTCGGTGACGACCTTCAGCGTATCCGGGTGCGTGGCGGGGGCGGCCTTGCCCGCCCACCGCCGGCCGACCACTTCGCCGCCGCCGGCCGCCGCCATGGCCCCGATGCAGGTCGTTATCATCAGCAGCTTCCGTCTCATGGCTTTGCTCTCCCATCCTACTTGGCGGTGACAATCAACCGGCTGCCGGCCTTGTGGAACTCCACGCCGTCGATCGTCAGCAGGCCGTCTGCGCCGGCGGCGACCTCCCCGCTCTGGAGGTCGGTCTTCCCGTCGAGGCTGCGGTTGACCCAGGCGTAGCGCTTGCCGGGGGCGACCTTGAACTTCTGCAATCGCCGCAGCGTCACGGGCGTCTTGACCTTGTCCCTGCGGTGGGCACAGGAAATCGTGACCCGGTATCGGCCGGGCTCCTCCACGATGTCACGCCAGCGGAAGGCCATGTTGAAGGCCCCCATGGCGCCGCCTTTCTTCTCCAGCACGGCCGTCCCGGGCCCGCGGAACGCCAGCATGGGCTTGTCGCGGGCGACGTGCAGGCGAATGGCGTTGGGCATCGTGGCCGTGCGCGAGACGACCACCATCCGGTCGCCGTACCAAAGGAACGTCGCCACGATGGCGTGCCGCTTGGCCAGCATGGCGTTGAAGAACTGGTGGTATCCCGGCCAGTAGCCCCAGGCGACGTAGCGCTGGGCGGACATGGCCACCATGGGCAGGTCGGTCTTGGCCGGCAGCTCGCGGACCACCCGGGTCAGGTCCAGCTCGTCCCACACGTTCTTTCCCGCAGCCGTCTTCAGCGCCCAGTCGGCCCGCCCGCAGACGCGCTGGAGGCTGTCGAGGGAGCCCTTGCGGCGGGTGTTGGCGGTGTCGCGGATGGCGCCGGCGTAGTCCGGCAGCCCGTGCCCGGAGCAGATCAGGGCGAACACCTCCGGGTGCCGCAGCCCCAGGTGCAGCGCCCCGCTGCCCCCGGTGTACCGCACGCCCGTGACGAGGACCCGATTGCGGTCGACGGGCCAGTTCCCGGCGGCCCATTCGATGAACGCCAGCAGCCGCCGCTCGGTGTAGTTGTGGACCGCGCCCTGGCCGAAGGACTTCAACGTGCCGGCCGACTCGTGGTAGCCGTACCACCACGTCGGGAAGGGAAAGTCGTGGCCGCAGAGCACCACGCTGTCGCGCTCGATCCGGTAGTGCGTCCGCCAGTACGACCCGTGGTCGCGGTGGAAGCACAGTTCCATCGGGTGGGCCTTGCCGAGCTTCGGCGGCAGCGCCACGGACCAGTTGTAGTACTGGCTGGGGAGATTGACGTAGGGCGGCGCCACCCACCGGACGTAGTGCAGCCGCTTGCCCGGGTAGCTCCAGAACCGCGGAGCGGGCAGCTCGCCCTGGAGCACCGGCGCGCCCTCGCCGACGGTTTCGGCCACGGGCCTGGGCGGCGCGTTGGCCGAGGAAATGTCGGCCGTGTTCTGAACCCCGTCGATCGACGTGACCACGGCGTAGTAGGCCTTGCCCTTCTTTCCGGGCGTGTGGACGTACAGGCCCCTCTGCCGCGGCAGGGGCTTTTCGCCGTCTTCGATCACCAGCCGGTCCATCCGGCAGTCCAGACCGTACTTCCCGTCGGGGCTGGCCCGCGAGAAGGGGTTGCCATGCCCGTGGCCGAGCACTTCCTTGTGGGCGATGGCCTCGTCGATCGCCCGCTCGATGCTGCGCCCGTTGACGTTCCAGCCCGACAGCGGCTTGACCGCGGCGATCAGATCGGCCTCGGGAAGCGTCTTGGCGGTGATGGGCCTCTCGTGCCGGTACACGGCGTACCGCACGCGCCGCTTCTCGTCGAGGCGGTCCAGCACGGTTTTCAGCTCGCCCCACTTCAGCTCATCCCGCCCGAGGAGATCTTCGATTGCCTTCCAGGTGATGAAGGTCTGCCCGGCGCGGTGGAAGGCCTTCACCCCGGTCACCTGCGGCGGGAGGTTGTCCGGCTTGCCTTCGTAGGCGATGTCCAGGCAGCTCGACGCCGCCTCGATGCGCGGGCAGGCCTCGATAAGGAACTCCGCCCTCGGCCGATCCGCCCGCCCGCTCGCCCACTCGCGCAGGGCCTCGTCCGCGTCGAACCGATCGAACCACGGGCCGCGGAGCCTCAACAGCTTCCCCCTGGCCTTGGGCCCGAAACGCGGGCGGATGGCGATGTCGGTCCGGGCGTCGGGGTCCAGGCCGCTCGGCCGGGAGGTGCGGAAGATCAGCAGGTCCGCCTGGTAGATCTTCGCCTTGGCGGGCAGGTCGGACAGGTCGAACCGAAGGACCGTCCCCCCGTCGCGGGCGATGACCTCAACGGGCGGGTTCTTCTGGGGGGGTTTGGCCGGCTGGCCGGGCGCCGCCGCCGGGGCCTTCAGCAGGAGCCTGCCGAACCGCGCGGGCACGTGGCTGCTGCCGCTGTACGTCGGCGACCACGCCGATTCGGCCAGCGAACCTCTCACCCAGCGGTTGCGGTTGAAGTTCGCGGTCAGCTCGGCGGGCGGCTTTCCCGCGATCTTGGCCAGCGGCACGGCCGCCTCGACGGTCCACTCGCCTTTGCCCTTGGCGGCGGCGGCCCGGAAGCCTGAGTTCCAGGCGCCCTCCTGCATCCGCCCGTCGTAGGTGCTGCCGGCGGCGTTGACGCCGAAGTGGTAGTACACCCCGCCCGAGCCCAGGAAGAACTCGACCGATTCGTCCGACCAGACCTCGCCGTCGTGGCGGCGGCGGGCGGCGCGGATGCTCTCGACGGCCGGCTCCGTGCAGCGGAAGGCGACGTACAGCATCCTGCCGTCGCGGAGGCAGCGGACCTCCGTCGGCTGGGGGGCCCGCCCGGCCCCGCTGAGCGTCTGGGCGACGGCCAGCGGCTTCGCATCGGCCCAGGCCTTCTCGGTGAGCTTCCCGTCGAGGGTCGGGGCCGTCTTCGTCTCCACCACGTAGCCTGTGGGCGGCCGGGTGCGGGCGCGGGCGGCGGCCTTCCTGCCGGGGGCGGCCCGGGGTGCCCGGCCCCAGCGCCGCACCACCATCTCCGCGCCCGCCAACGATGCCCACGACAGCACCAGCGCCGCCGTCCAGCAGAACCGCCTCGTCCCGCTTATCATGGTCCACCTTTCGATCTTGATCGGGTGAGCGCCCACGGTGAAGCGGATCCCCCCTGCGCGTCACCGGACCGTGCTTGCCTGCCTGGCGCCGGCAGGCGGGCCCCCAGGTCGCTCTTGGGCCAGAACGCAACCAGCTCTTTCCGGGATCAGCCTCCGGCGTCTGACGGGCGGAAGCGGTCGCGGGCGGGGCCTCAGTGGGTCACGGCCAGGTGCTGTCCCACGGGGGGCTGATGGTATCCGTCGATGACCATCCACAGGTCGTCCGTGAGCCAGTTAGAGTCGGTGTCCCCCCAGCCGATGAGGCCGTTGTTGTAGAGGATCGAGCCGTCTTCGGTGTCGTCCCTGAAGAAGTTGACCGCCCCGTCCAGCTTCAGGACCTGAATGCCCGGCACGTGGGAGAGGGTGCATATGTCCTGGGAGTGGGTGCTGTCGCACATGAAACTGAAGCTGGAGGGCTGCCGGACGCGGTTGACCCCGCAGCTCCAGAGCATGATGTGGTCGTCCTTGGTGTCGGTGTGGCTGGCCACCGCCAAGTCGGGGTCGTCGTACCAGCGCATGCGGCGGGTGCTGTAGGTCATGGCCGTGTGCTCCCAGTTGACCGGCGGCCAGTGGGCCTGGTACTGGTTCCACCACGCCCCCTCGGTCGGATGGAACCAGTTCCCTCCGGAGTTCTCGCGGATGCTGGGGCAGACGTACGCCTGTTCGCTGGGGATGAGCTTCTGCTCGTACAGCACGCCGGCGTTGCAATAGGCCCCGTCCGTGCAGGTCCAGACCAGGAAGTTGAACATGGCGATGGAGTCCGACACGTCGGTGCGGCTGTTGAACATGTTGGGCGTCTTGCCTTTGCTGTCGGAGAAATAGGCGCTCCATCCGACGCCCAGCGTGTGCAGGTTCGCGGCGCAGACCGACCGCCGCGCCAGCTCGCGCACCTCGCCCAGGCTGGGTGCAATCAGCGTCACCAGCAGGGCGATGATGGCGATGACCACCAGCAGCTCGACAAGCGTGAAGGCCGCGCCTCGACGCTGTCTCGCCGCGGGCGCCTGGTGCTCTCGGGTTGGCGAGTGTTCCTTGTTCATGTCCATCTGCCCGGTTGACAATATGTTGTGATCCCCGCCGAGTCCGCGGGCGGCGGGGGCTTACGGTCCGGCCGGCCGTGATCTCGAGAGCGGGTAACCACCGACCCGGTTGTCGTACACCTTCCCGCAGTGCGGACAAGTGTACACCGGGTCGCTCTTTTTTTCGATGATTTTGCCGCACGAGACGGGCTTGCCGCTGGCCGGGTCCGTGCCGATCCTCCCGACGCAGCGAAAGCCCGGCACGGCCTCTTTCCGCCCGCACAGGGGGCAGGCCATGGGGTACTTCTGCCCCGAGGGCACGCGAGCCCTGCCGGTGCCCTTGCACGCCCGACAATAGAACAGCATGTTCTTTGGCATGGCCCGGATGGCCTGGCGCCTGTCGGCCTCGGTGTCGCGCAGGAAGTACACGACCGCCAGGGCCATGGCGGCCAGGGCCAGCACGGCCGTCACCCACCGCCCCGCGCCGGTGTTGGTCCGTTCTCGCAGTCGATGGAGGAGGCTCTCTCCTTCCACGTCGTTTCTCCTGGCGGGACCGACCCGCGTGTTCTAGGATGATGCATTGTCCCCGAATGCGATGTGGAAGCCACCATGAAATTTCCGGCCGGCAAAGGCCGGCAGCCCCCCGGCCGGAAACAACCGGCCCGCCAGCCGGGCGTCGCGGCGGTGGACCGCGGATGCCTCCCACGAGGCCATGGGGAGCAAAGATGCCCAGGCCCTCCGCAGTGACGAGAATCCTGTTGGCGGCGGCGGCCGCGGCGGCGGCCGCGGCGCCCGCGGGGCGCCCGCCCCCCGCCCGGCCCGGCGGGCCCGCCACCCGCTTTGCCGTGGCCACATACAACATCAACTACGGCAATCCCAACCTGCCGCTGGTGGTGAAGACCATACGCAAGGCCCGCGCCGACCTGGTCTGTCTCCAGGAGACCAACGCCCGGTCGGAGCGGCACCTGCGCCGGCATCTGGCCAGGCGGTACCGGCACATGGCCTTTCACCGCGGCCCGGCGGGCAGCGGGTTCGCCCTGTTGTCCAGGTCGCCGCTGAGAAGCGTCAAGTACGTCCCGCCGAAGTACGGGCGCTTCGGCATGTGCAAGGCCACGGTCAAGCTCGGCGGCAGGTGGGTGCAGGTGGCGACCGTCCACCTGTGTCCGGTCATTCCCAGGCCCAACGAGAGCCTGCTGACGACCATGCTGAGAACCGAGGTCATTCGGGCCAAGGAGATCGTCCACGTGCACAAGCAGCTCTCCACCCGGCTGCCGGTGATCCTGGCCGGGGACTTCAACAGCCTGTCGGGGCTGACGGCGCCGGTGTACGTGCAGACCCGCGGCTTTGTGGACAGCTTCGCGTCGGTCACGAAAGACGCCGACAAGCACGTGACCTGGCATTGGCCGTATCGCGGGGTGGATTGGCGGTTCCGCCTCGACTACATCTTTCACGCTTCCGCCATGAAGACCCGCGCCAGCCGGATCATCCGGTCGAAGGCGTCGGATCACTACCTGCTGGTCAGCATCCTGGACTGGGCGACGAAGAGGACGCCGGCGACGGCGGCGACGAAACCGGCGGCGAGCCGGCCCGGCTGAGAGGGCGCTACGGGAGACACGGAAATGTACAAGGAAGTCACGGGCAGTGAGGCAATGGGCTACCTGTCCACCAAGCCGACGATGATCATCACCACGCTGCACGACTCCGGCATCGTCAACGCGGGTGTGTTCGGGGCCTACACCAACCTCTCGCCCACGCAGGTGGGCATTGCCGTCGGCGGGGGCAGCCACACCTACGCCAACATGAAGCGCGCCGGTGAGTTCGTCATCAACGTCCCCGGCGCCGACCTGGTGAAGACGATCCGGGTCTTCGCCGCCTCCATCCCGCCTGAAAAGAGCGAGGTGGACGAGGCCGGTCTGACGCTGAAGGAGGGCGTGTCCCTGAAGACGCCCTCGATCGCCGAGTGCGCGGCGGCGGTGGAGTTTGCCTTCGAGAAGGAAGTCCCCGTGGGGCATCACAGCTTCATGATCGGCGAGGTCGCCGGGGGCTGGATCAAGCAGGAGCTGCTCGACGCCGACGGCAAGATCGACATCTTCAAGGCCCGCGTGTTCAAGGACTTCAAGTATCCCCGCCCGGTGTACGTCCTGGCGGGGGAGGTGGTGGAAGGATAGTATTCCTTCACAGTCGATTCCGTGATGGGTGGCATGGCGGGCGCTGTTTCCCGCCATGAGGGTCAGCCATACGGGTGAACATGGCGGCAGACGGCGGCCGCCATGGCACCGGAAGTCGCAATATCGAAATCCAAGGACGCCCAGGGCGCCGGGGCCGCTGGGCTGAGTGGTGACGCACATGAAACTGGCGATTATCGGCTCCTACGGGCACGTGGGCGTGGCGCTGGAGGGGCTGAAGGAGACGCCCGACGTGGAACTGGCGGCGGCGGCCCGGTGGGGCGCCGGCGATCCACTGGGCTTTGCCGGGGAGCCGCCCTGGGCCGGGCTGACCGTTCACGAGGACTACCGTGCGATGCTGGATGCGGTCCGCCCGGACGTGGCGGCGGTCTTCACGCCGTTCGCGCAGTTGGCGACCGCGGCGGCGGCGGCGGCCGAGCGCGGCTGCCACGTCTTCATGGAAAAGCCGCTGGCGACCACATGCGCGGATCTCGAGCGGCTGCGCGAGGCGGTGTACACGGCGGGCGTCCAACTGGCGGGGTGCTTCACCATGCGCGGGGCCCCGGCCGTTCGGACCGTCCGCCAGGCCGTCCGCCACGGGCGGATCGGCAAGGTCCTCTGCGCCGCCGCGCAGAAGTCCTACCCCTTCAACGTCCGCGACGAGTTCTACGGCACCCGCGAGAGCTACGGCGGGACCATCCCCTGGATCGGCATCCACGCCCTCGACTGCCTCGCCTGGTGCACCGGGCAGGACTACCGCCGCGTGGCCGCGGTCGCCGGCAACCTCGCCCACCCCTCCCGGCCGGGGATGGAGGACGCCGGCGGCATCCTCGCCGAGCTGACCGGCGGCGGGGCGGCGGTGATCCGCTTCGACTACCTCCGCCCCTGGGGAAAGGCCTCCCGCCGGTGGGGCGACGACCGCCTCCGCATCGCCGGCACCGAGGGGATTCTCGAGACCACCGACTGCGGCGAGGCGGTCGAGCTGACGACGCCGGACGCGGCGGAGATGCTGCCGCTGGCCGAACCGGTCAACGTCTTCGCCGAGTTCGTCGCCGGCCTGCGCGGCCGGCGGCAGCCGTACATCTCGACCGAAGAGTCCTTCCGCATGACCGAGGTCGCCCTGAAGGCCCGCGACGCCCAGGACAGCGGGGCGTTCGTGGACGTTTGACCGTGACGATTGGAGTCCGCCGATGAGTCCTTCTTCCTCACGCCGAAAGGCCAACATCGTTTTCGTCCAGACCGACAGCCACGACGGGCGGGTCATGGGCTGCATGGGCCATCCCGCCATGGGCCGGGCCACCCCCAACATGGACGCCCTCGCCCGCCGCGGCGCGCTGTTCCGCACCGCCTACGCCAACAACCCCATCTGCTGCCCGTCGCGGGCGAGCATGTGGAGCGGGCTCTACACCCACCACTGCGAAGGGTGGAACAACTACAAGGGCCTCGAACCCGACACGCCCACCTTCCGCACCCGCCTGGACGCCGCCGGGTATCGCACCCGGACGTTCGGCAAGACCGACTACCTCTCCGGCGCCCACACCATCCGCGCCCGGGTGACGGCGTGGACCCGATCCGCCGGCATCATGCGACCGGCCTACCGGATAAACCCGCCGCTGATCCTGGACGAGGACAAGCCCCGAATTCACACGCACGATTGGGACGACGTGGGCCGCAGCATCGACTGGCTGGGCGAGTCGGCCCGGGGAAATGACCCGTTCATGCTCTATCTCGGCATCCGCGCGCCGCATCCGGGGTTCACGAGTTCGCGGGCGTATCTGGAGATGGTGGACGAGGCCGGCGTGACGGTGCCCCCTGCCGACCGGGAAGACCACCCCTGCATGCGCTACCAGCGCGTCAGCAAGAACTGGGAGCACGGCTTTTCCGAGGAGATGGTGCGAAAGGTCCGCCGCATCTACTTTGCCATGATCGCCGAGGTGGACGCGATGCTCGGGCGGGTTCTGGCGGCCGTCGATGAGCTGGGCCTTGCCGATTCCACCTACGTCCTCTTCGCCAGCGACCACGGCGAGATGGCCATGGAGCACCGGCAGTACTACAAGATGAACCTGTACGAGCCCTCCGTCCGCGTGCCGCTGATCGTCGCCGGCCCGGGCGTGCGTGCGGGCGCCGCCGTGGACACCCCGGTATCGCTGGTGGACGTCTACCCCACGCTGACGGACATGGCGTCTCTCCCGCGCCCCGCGGGCCTGGACGGGCAGTCGCTCATGCCCGAGCTGACCGGCGCCCCAAGCCGGCATCCCGGCTGGGTCCTCAGCGAGTACCACGATACCTCCGTCAACACCGGAACCTTCATGCTCCGCCGAGGCGACTGGAAGTACGTCGCCTACGTCGGCTGCGAGCCGCAGCTCTTCAACCTGGCCGAAGACCCCCACGAGATCGACAACCTGGCACGCCCGCGACCGGAGGTCGTCGCGGAAATGGATGCCAGGCTCCGCGAGATCGTCGACTACGAGGCCGTGGACGCCAGGGTCAAGGACTACGACCGCCGCAGCTTCCGACAGTGGCGCCACGAGCAGAAGGCCGCCGGCACCTACGCCCGGACCATGGCCCGCATCTACAGCGGCTGGGACGACCTGGAGGAAAGCTCCGACGTCCAGTGGACCGCGGCCGACGAGGCGGCCATCGAGAAGTGGCTTGACGCAGAGGCTTGACGATTGCGGGTCCGGAATCCGCAAGCCGGCATCCATCAGCCTTGCTCGAGCAGGACGTCCAGCGGCGCGTCCCAGGCCTCGAAGACGGCCTCGATGTTCTCGCGCGGGTTGCGGACGCCCCATTCGCACTGGGCGATGACGCCGCCGGCGCCGTCGTCGAGGGCCCGGCGGACGCGGGCGACGGCGGCCCGCACCTCCGCCGGCGTGCCGAACGGGAGCACCCGCTGGCGGTCGATCTCGCCCCAGAAGGTGATCCGCCCCTTGAAGCGCCGGCCGAGCCGCTCGATGTCCATGCAGAACAACTGCGAGTTCACCCCGTCCACCCCCACCTCGATCAGGTCCTCGTAGATCGCGGAGATGTGCCCGTCGCTGTGGAAGAACACCTTCTTGCCGGCGGCGCGGATCATCTCGCAGTAGTCCCTGTACAGCGGCTTGAAGATGCGCCGCCACTGCCCCGGCGAGATCAGCAGCGCCGACTGCGCGCCCCAGTCGTCCATGAACGCCAACCCGTCCGCGTCCGTCCGCACCCACCCCGACAGCTCCTTCATGTAGAACTCGTGCACCATGTCGCGCAGCCGGAAAAGCTCCTTCGTCTCATACCCCAGGTCGATGAGGAGGTTCTCCGACCCGCGCAGGAACTGCATCCGCTCGAACGGGCGGAGGCTGGTCCCGCACTTCATGAACTTCTTCGCCCCCGCCAGGTTCGCCTCCTGGGCCCGGCCGACGGCGTCGAAGTCCGCGCGCTCGATGATTTCCCAGGGCAGGCGGTAGCTGTCCAGCATCGACCGCTCGGCCAGGGGGGGATAGCGGACCTCGCCGATGACGCCGTCCTCGCCCGCCTCGAAGACGCACCCCCAGTCGTCCACGTGGGTGCCCTTGCGGGCCGCGGCCCCCCGGCGCCGGTGGCCGGGGGCCAACGCCCCCGCGGACGTGAAATCGGAGGGGTAATTCGCCAGCACCGCCTCCAGGTCGGCCGGGGCGTACTGGCTCACCCACGGCAGCGCCCACAACTCGCGCGGCGCCCGATCGGGCGAGCGAAACTCCAGCGCTGCCAACACCCGTTCTCGCGGCGTCATGGTTTCTTCTCCGGCAGGAGCTTCCATCTTCTTGCCCGGGGCGGTCAAGCGTTTTCAACGTGTGGAAAAAGTGCCGCCCTGACGTTAGCATCCATGCCGCCATGAGCAAGAGCAGAGCGAAGCTGAGAGTCGGGCCGCTGTTGCGGCGGGTTCGTTCGAGCATCAAGGCGCATTCGGGCGAGGCGGTCGCCGCGGCCGAGGCCATCGGCGACTTCGCCGAGCTGGCCCTGCGGGAGTTCAAGTCGTCGGACTGCCTGGCGGGGATGCTGTCGGGCAGCGGCTTCAAGGTTCGCCGGCCGGTGAAGGCCATGCCGACCGCCTTCCGCGCGTCGGCCGGGGCGGGCGGGCCCACCATCGCCCTCCTGGCCGAGTACGACGCCCTGCCGGACTGCGGCAAGAGGCCCGGGCAGACCGGGCACGGGTGCGGGCACAACCTGCTCGGGGCGGCGGCGGCGCTGGCGGGGATTGCCGCGGCCGAGACCCTCGCGAAGATCGGCAAGGGCGGGCAAATCGTCGTCATCGGCTGCCCGGCGGAGGAGGCCCTGCACGGGAAGGTCTTCATGGCCGCGGGGGGGGCCTTTCGCGGTCTGGACGCGGTTCTGTGCTGGCACCCCGGCTCGGCGACCCAGGTCAACGCCGCCGGCGGGGCGGCCATGGACGCGGTGCGATTCCGCTTCCGCGGGAGGACCGCCCACGCCGCCGGCGGGCCCCACCAGGGCCGAAGCGCCCTCGACGCCGCCCTGCTGACCGACGTCGCCGTCAACTACCTTCGCGAGCACGTCCCCGAGAACAGCCGCATCCACTCGGTCATCTCCGACGGCGGGGCCGCGCCCAACGTCGTGCCCGACAAGGCCGAGATCTGGTACTTCCTCCGCGGGAAGGACCGCAAGGAGGTGGACGACCTCCGCCGGCGGATGATCCTGTGTGCCCGCGGGGCGGCCCTGGCCACGGAGACGCGGTGGAGGCTGCTCGTGGAGACCTCCATCACCGAGCGGGTCCCGAACGCGACGATCTCGAACCTGCTCGACGGGCTGCTCCGCCGGTGCGGGCCTCCGAAGTTCACCCCCGCCGAGGCCCGCGCCGCCGCCCGGCGCCTGGGGGGGAAGAAGTACAAGACGAAGATCGCCCCCCCTCGCTCCGAGCCCGGACGGGCCAGCAGCGACGAGGACAACGTCTCCTGGTTCGCCCCGCTGAGCTGCCTCGGCGTCGCCTGCGTGCCGGAGGGCGTAACGGGGCACCACCGCGACTACGCCGCCGCCGTCCGCCTCCCGGGGGCGCACCGCGGGATGCTCAAGGCCGCCGAGGTCCTCGCCGCCGCCGCCGTCGAGCTGGCCGTCAACGCCCCCCTGCTGCGGCGGGCCCGGGCCGAGCTCACCAAGAACCGCCGCGGGAAGAAGTACGACCTGCCGAAGCTCTCGCCCATCCCGACGGGCGGCTACGGCCGGCAAGAGCCGTGAGCCCGTAGGGCGGGACGAAGTCCCACCCGCATCGCAGGAGCCGGGCGGTGGGACTCGTCCCGATCAACAGCATCGGGACTCGGCCCAGCCCAGCCTACGCCTGGACCTGGAGGGTCTGATACTCCCGGCTCATGGACTGCATGACCATCGCCTGGGCGGCGGTGAACTTCAGGAGGACGTACTGGGGGTCTTTGGGGGACTGGAAGAACCGCGCCAGCAGGGGGTAGCCCTCCCACAGCCGCCGCTTCGTCTCGGCGTCGTCGCACACCTCGACGGTGCCGCGCAGGCGGAGGTGGTTGTGGTCGGCGTCCATGTAGCACAGCTCGACGTTGGGGTTGGCGGCGAGCTGGGCCATCTTCTCGCTGGCCGCCCAGGTGGCCATCCAGACGACGCGGCCGTCGACGGCCAGCGGGCTCATGGGCCGGAGGCGAGGCCGGTCGCCCTCGCACGTGGCCAGGAAGCAGACCTTGCAGGACTCGTGGTACTTCTTGATGGCTTCTTCTGCGCGCATCGAACCACTCCCAATCGGCAATCGGCAATCGGCGATCGACAATCGGCTACGCCCGCCCGAGGTACTCCCCGGTGCGGGTGTCGACCTTGACGAGCTGCCCGTTCTCGACGAAGGGGGGGACCCTGATCCGCGCCCCGCCTTCGCAGAGGGCGTCCTTGAGCTGGGCGGTGGCGGTGGCGCCGCGAACCTGCGGCGGGGTGTCCTTGACGGTCAGCTCCACCGTGTTGGGCAGCTCCGCCGAGACGCACCGGCCCTCCACGAAGGCCACTTCCAGTTGTATGTTCGGGGCCAGGTAGACCGACTTTTCGCCGATCAGCTCCGCCGGCAGGTGGACCTGCTCGAAGGAGTCGGGGTCCATCACCACGTGGCTGTCGGCGTCGGAGTAGAGATAGTCCATGCTCTTGCGGTCGAAGATGGCCTGCTCGAAGGCCTCGTCCACGCGGAACCGCTCCTTGATGAGCTGGGCGGTGGTGGCGTCCTTCAGCTCGATCTGCATGTAGCTGCGCTTGTTCCCCTTGGCCACGTGCTCGCTGCTGAAGACCACCCACACCTTGTCCTTGTACCTCACGCCCATCCCGCGGCGAAGATCGACTGCCTTGACGCTCATGATGCACTCCTGCCAGAAAGAACGCATTTCAGCACAACCAGGATACCGATTTCCGCCGGCCGCGGCAAGGTCCGTGCGGCGGGCCGAAGCCGCCGCTAGAATGTGACAGGCATGGACACCATCACGCAGGGCCTGCTGGGGGCGGCGACGGCCCAGTTGGGGTTCCGCCAGCGGATCGGGCGGGACGCGACCTGGGCGGCCGCCGCTACTGCCATCCTGCCCGACCTGGACATCTTCGTGGTCCCGCTGCTTGAGCTGACCGGCTCGGAGATGCCGGACATGGCCGTCTCCCGCTACCACCGCGGGATCAGCCATTCCCTGCTGGCTGTCCCGGTTCTGGCCGCGGCCGTGGCAGGCGCCTGGTGGTGGCTCCGCCGGCGCGCCCATGGCCGCGCACGCCGGCGAGCCAAGGACCCCGCCGCCGAGGCGGGCCCGCCCTCCTTCGGGCTGCTTTACGCCTGCTGTTTCGTGGCCGCGCTGACCCACCCGCTGCTGGACTGGTGCACGTCCTACGGCACGCAGATCTTCGCCCCGATTACGGACACGCGTTTCGCCGCCGACGTCGTGCCCATCATCGACATCTTCTACACGCCGCTGCTGATCCTTACCCTGCTGGCTTGCCGGCTCATCCGGGCCTTCAAGGCCGACCCCCGCCGGGCCACGCGGATCGTCGGGTGGGCGGGGTTCCTCTTGAGCGTGGGGTACCTCTCGGCGGGGCGCGTGATGCACGACATTGCCGTTCGCCGGGCCCGCGGGCTGGTGCCGCGGGGCGAACGCATCCTGCGGGCGGACGCGTATCCGAGCATCGGCACGATCTTCCTTTGGCGGGGCGTGGTGGAGACCGAGTCCGGCTGGCTGGCGGTCCGGGTGCGTCCGCTGGGCGGGGCCCGGCCGAGGAAGGCCTGGGCGCCCAAGGTGGACAACGAGTGGATCCGCCAGGCCGCCGAACTGCCCGCCGCGCGGACCTTCCGGTGGTTCGCCATGGGGCGGGTGCGGGCGACGTACGCCGCGCTCGACGGGCGGCACGTGGTGGAGTTCCAGGACATGCGCTACGGCATGGGGGCCGAGGGCGTCAAGGGACTGTGGTCGCTCCGCGTGACCTTCGATGAGCGCGGGGAGGTGACCGACGTGTCGCGCCTGCGGCACCACCGCCGGCGCGACCTGGGGAAGCTGGCCAAAGAGGTCTGGAAAGACATGTGGGCGCCGTGATCTTGAATTGCGGATTGCGGATTTCGGACCTGCCTGCCGGCAGGCAGGTTGCGGATTTCGGGCGGAGCACCCGAGTGCATTGTCAGGATTGAACCTCCGGGTGCCACGGCTGCGTTGTTTGCAGCCGTGCCACTCGCGGATTCAGGCTTGACCCATCACCAGGAGAGCGCCGATGGAATATGCCAGCGGCAGCATGGGTCGGGTGTTTGCGGCGAGGTTTCACGACGGCGAGGGCGTGTACGCGGGCATCGAGGAGATCGCCCGGCGGGAGGGGGTCACCTCGGCCATCGTCTTCCTCGTCGGGGGGGCCCGCCGCGGGCGGGTGGTCGTGGGCCCCCAGCGCAGCGACGGCCCCATCGAGCCGATGCTTCGCGAGTTCGACGACGCCCGCGAGATCGTCGGCGTCGGCACGCTGTACGCCGCTGACGGGAAGCCCGCGCTGCACCTCCACGCCGGCATCGGGCGCGGCGACGAGGTCATCGTCGGCTGCCCCCGCGAGGGGCTGGACGCCTTCCTCGTGCTGGAGGCCTTCCTGATCGAGGTCGAGGGCCTCGCCGCCGGCAGGGAGCTGGACCCGGCCAGCGGGCTGAAGCTGCTGGCCTTCGCAGATGCGACGCAAGTCGACCTGACGGGCGCGTGACCGCCGGCGCCGCCGGCCGTCCCGGTCCCGAAGTCGAGCACGCCCGCGGAGTAATCGTACGCGTACGGATCATTCCAGGCTCCGGTCCCGGTCGGGCTGACGCCCCCGACGGGATTGCCCAGCCGAGACGTCAAGGACAATTGTAACCATCCCGGTTTTTCGCATTGCGGCACCGACGGTCACTGCGTATACTGACCGGCACACGGGGTTGCGATGCCATGTGGCGTGACAACAATCGAACCCAAAGGCCCCAAGCAAGCTGCACGGGGAACGGAAAAGGTAGCCTATCTCTTTGTCCCCCACATCTGGGCCAATGAACGCGAAACTCTATCGCATCTTCGTTCTCGGTGCCGGGTTCTCAAAGGCTGCGGGTCTTCCGCTCGCCTCTGAGCTTTGGGACCTGATACGCAGACGGGCTCAGTCGCTGGGGGGTCGCGCCGGGCAGTTGCGCGCTGACCTGGAGTGGTATGTGGATTATAAGCGTCGGTGCGACGGTGTTGAGGTTTCATCGGATACGGTCGACTTCGAGGACTTCATGAAGGTGCTGGACATTGAGCACTTCCTTGGTCTTCGTGGGCCGGACACGTGGAGTGTTGACGGCAATGAAGGCACGGTCGTCGTCAAGACCCTCATCGGCGAGATTCTGGCTGAACGCACGCCTTCACCGGAAGACATTCCCCACATGTATCTTGAGTTCGCCAAGAGGCTGCAGCCGGGCGATTGTGTTCTAACGTTCAACTACGACGTGCTGTTGGAGCGAGCCCTCGATGTCGTCGGGAATCCGTACCGACTGTTTCCAGATCGCTATGAACCTGCGAGGGAAAATGGCGGCAGACTAGTCCCCTCATCTGGCGAGGAAGTAGTCGTTCTGAAATTCCACGGGTCAATCGATTGGTTTGATAGGCGCGAGTTCTCTTCGCACGAAGAAGACTGTCGGAAGAAATTCAGGAACTCCTATACACCAAGGCATCCCGTGTTTAGCAACGCGGGCGCTCTAGGTGTTAGTAGACTGTTGGACGGGCCAAGACCTTCGGGCGATCTCTTGGACCAGATGTACCGCGTGCGCGATATCAAGGCTCTTTACCAGAAGGGCCTGATGTTCCACGCCACGCCATGGCTGCTGGCTCCGTCAACCATGAAGATCCTCTACGCGGAGAGACTGAAGGACTTCTGGTACGGTCTATACCGAGGTGGCCGCCTCAACTTTGGCATGGCCATCATCGGATACTCCCTCCCTTGCCAGGACGAGTATGCCCGTCAGGCGATCTACATGCTCACCAGGAACTACCATGAAACAGACGGGTGGGAGAAGAAGGTCTTCGAACGACGGAAGTCCCCACTTGTGATTGTCGATTACTGCCCAGATGATGACCGGATTCGGCACTTCCGAGAGCGCTACGGTTTTGTCGACTGGTGCAGAGCTACGCTATACGCAGATGGCCTCAACGACGAAGCCGTTGATGCCATCTTCCATACGGAATGAGTTGGCGGGGCAAGCCACTTCCTTGAGCATGAATCGGGACGATTCCGAATATCGGGGGAACGAATATCGGGGGACATCATCCAATGGCCCGAGGTTGAGCATAGCGCCCTGTGGCCAAGGAAGTTAGGTCAGCGCTCAAGCTGTGCGAGGGCCCGGCTTCGTGGGCCTTGGCGTCGCAAGTCCTGCGTTCTCGTCCACAGGGGCGCTCCCCACGCGGGGGCCTCGCCCGATGCGCGAAGATAACCCCTGTAATGACAGCACCGTGCCTCCTATCCTCGGGCCATTATATGATGTCCCCAGATTCCCAGATTCCACGAATTGCGTGCCGAAGTGGGCCCATTGTGCTCGCCGATTACCAAACCGAAAACCGCGTTGACAGGGCTTGGAGACAGGATAGAATCATGGGAAAGGCGCACGATGGTCATGGGCGCGGCTCCATCTGGGAAATCCCGGCCAAAAGGTGGGGAGGGATCGAGACGAGAGAACATGGCGATTCAGGAGCCCAACTGGGAGACCTATGCGGCCAAGGTCCACGAATGGATTCAGGAAGCCTACGCGCGCGTATACAACTCGCAGGAAGCGATGAGCGTACACCAAAGCAAGGTTGGGTTGGCTGCGTCCTATTGCCTGCTTGCCGCTCACGACTACCTTGAGATGGCCTTCTGCGCCTTCCACAAGAAGCTCTATCACCCAGGCATGGCGTGCCTGCGTCCCGTCGCAGACATGTTCATCTCCTTCCTGTGGTGCACTTTCTCCGTTGAGGACTACGTTGACAGGTTGGGCAGATGGATGAAAAAGTCGTTCGACAAGAAAAGGAAGACGTATGAGCGGCTGGAGCACTGTGTGTTGAGTGACCCAGAGACGGAATCCTTCGGCTCCAAGAAGGAAGAATGGGAGACGCATTACGGAGGGCTCTTTGCAGACCTGAAGGGCAATCGTCCGCCCGTTCTGAACATGCTGGAGGAGATTGACAAGCGCCAGGCCGAAGAAGCATCGATTCAGGACCTTTATCCGATGCTCTATAGCCCGCTGTGCAGAAGTGCCCACGGCGTGTTGGAGCCGGACAGATACTTCACACCCAGTGGCTCTCCCATTGACCGCAGACAGCATGCGCCGATGCCACCAGAAGCGCCATGGGCATCTCTCACGGTCGCCGTCTATCTCGTTGTGGGGATATACAAGTTCTTCGGTTGGGAATACTCGAACTTCCTGAACGAGTATAGACGGCTGCTCAAATCGCCCGGGGCGTCGTAGAGGGAAAGGCCTATAAAGGCCTATCCGGGGACGCACAACTCATTTCGGTTGGTTTGGCTTCCGTCCGGGCTTCTTTGGCACCAAGTGTCGGCCGAGAAGATCGCATGTCTTGCGGACGAACGCCTCGTCCCCAAGCGGCCGCCCGGTAGACTCGTGCCGACGAAGCAGCCCGAGCGTCTCTTCAGCGTCGCGACGCCGGAGACACTCGCCCCACCTGCAGACCCAGCCGCCCGTCGGCTCCGACAACCGTTCGCCCTCGGCCACGGCGTCGCCCCGACCGGCCACGTGAGCGGCCGCGCTGCTCCAGGGCCAAGCCTCGGCATGCTTGACCAAACCCGCGCTGACCGGACAGCTCACTTCCCGGCGGCGCCCTGCTGCTGGAGGTACTCGATCTCCAGCACGGCCGTGTGCCACCACTTCCATACCCCGGCGTCCTGGCGGGAGATCTGCATGGCGTCCACGATGTTGTCACGGAACGCCGGGCCGGCCAGCCGGGTCGTCTTCTGCTTCGTCCGGGCCACCGCGTAGTCCTCGTCGCGCCCGACGTAGTCGAACGCCAGCAGCTCGTACTTCAGGTCGTACCGGGCCATGACCCGGGTCAGGGTCCGCTTCGTGCGGCTGTACATGGGCGAGTTGGGATGGACGGTCGCGGCCATCCTCTCGACGTCCTCGGCGAGCAGGGACTCGATGTTCTTTGCCATGACCTCCTTCATCTCGGCGGTCAGCTTCGCCGCCGCGTCGCCGGCGGGGCGGGAGGTCGCCTGCCCGGCGCGGATCATCGGGATGGCCGCGATCGCCAGCGCCGCCGTCAGCAGGATCGTGATCTTCGCACGCTTCGGCATGGCAGAACCCCTTCCCGGCGGCGCGCGGCCAGGGGGCCCCCGCGCCGCTCTGATTCCGACAGCAGGATGGTACCCCCCCGAGGCGCCGGCGGCAAGCCGTGACGGACTCCAGGATTTTGCTGGCCCTGACGGCGAGCAGCACGTATAGCGGCGAAATTCGTATCAGCAGGAGCGACACCATGGCGAAAGGCAGCGGGAGCCTGGCCGTCCAGTCGCACCAGACGGTCGTGTTCATCGGCGACAGCATCACGGACTGCGGGCGGCGGGCGGAGGCGGCCCCGCTGGGAAACGGGTACGTCAGCATGGTCGTGGCCCTGGTGGCGGGGAAGTACCCCCAGCGGAGAATCCGGTTCATCAACGAAGGCATTGGCGGCGACGTCGTCACCGGGCTGCGCGACCGCTGGGGCGACGACGTGCTGGCCCACGAGCCCGGGTGGGTCAGCGTCCTGGTGGGCATCAACGACCTCCACCGCACCCTCCGCGGCGACCCGACGGCCGTGCCCCCGTCCCTGTACCGCCAGGCCTATACCCACTGCCTCCGCCGCACGGCCGAGGAGACCTCGGCCAGGCTGATCCTGATGGATCCGTTCTACATGTGCGCGGCGGGCGATGCCGACGACTTCCAGCGGAGGGCCCTGGAGCTGCTGAGCGAGTACACCGGCATTGTGGCGGAGCTGGCCGGGCAGTTCGACGCCGCCCACGTCCGCCTCCACGAGATGTTCCAGCGGGTGCTGCGGCATTACCCCGCCGACTTCATCGGCCCAGAGCCCGTTCACCCCAACGCCACCGGGCACCTCATGATCGCCCACGAATGGCTCCACGCGTTGCAGTGGTGATCGGCGTTGGGTGGCATGGCGGCCGTCGTTTGCCGCCATGTCGGCCTGCATGGCGGGAAACTGCGCCCGCCATGGCACCCGCGGCCCGGTGGCTGGTGGCCGGTGGCTAGTGGCTGGTGGCTGGTGGCTAGTGGCTCCTCAGAGGTCCTCGAGCATGTGCCCGAGCTTGTCCTTCTTGGTGCGGAGGTACTCTCGGTTGAGGTCGTGGGGGGGGATCTCCAGCGGGACGCGCTCGATGATCTTCAGGCCGAAACCCTCCAGGCCGT
>CAZNSB010000015.1:0-17347 GCA_964575155.1 uncultured Planctomycetaceae bacterium
GGCTCATGCCGTCCCCCCCGCCGCCGCCCGGACCTGATCGGCCCGCCGGGCAAGCGCCGCGTCGAGCGCGCGGAGCTCGGCGAGGTCCTCGCCGGCCTCGGGCGCGGCGCCGATGGCCAAGTTGCCCAGGAAGCGGTAGAAGAGCCTTTCGGCCGGAGGCGTCGCGGCCGTTCGGGCGAGGTGCTTCTCGGCCCGGGCGTCCCGGCCGGCGCGTCTGGCCAGGGCGTAGAGGGCCATGTGGGCGGGGGCGTTCCGGTCGACGGCGAGGAGGTGTTCGGCCCGTCGGCGGGCCTCGTCGAAGCGTCCGGCCAGCAGGGCGGTCCACAGGGCCTCCTCCAGGACCATTTTCCGGACGGGGGGGGCCAGGTCGCGGCGGGCCTCCAGGGACGCCGCCATTTCTTGGTACTGCCGGACGTCGCCGCTGCGGGAGGCGATCATCAGGTCCAGCAGCTCGAACATGCCGCTGGGATCGTCACCGAGCTGTCGGCCCCGGGCGAGGCATTCGCCGGCGTGCTCGACATCGCCGGCGCCGATGGCCAAGGCGCCCGCCCAGGCGGCGACCTCCGGGCGGGGACGCCTCTTCAGCCACGCCCCCGCCTCCGCCCGGGCGACGTCCACGCCGGAATGCCGCTGGATTTGAATCAGCGCCGCCCGGGCGACGGCCCCGTCCCCGCTGATCGCCCAGGCGACTTTCAGCAGCTCCGCGCCCAGCGGCAGGCCGAACGCGCCGGCCAACTGGCCCAGCCAGAGGAAGGGAAGCGAGACAAGTTTGGCTATGGCGCGAACCATTCATCGCCCTGGCACGCCGGGTCGCCCGGCATTGTAGCCGCGGGCGATGACGGGGCAAGCTTCCCCCGGCCGACGTCACGGCGACCAGGGGTCGGGGTAGATCTGCGGGTCGAGCCCGGTCGGCCCGGAGCGGCGGACCGCGCCGCTGGCGTACAGCACGTTGAGCCTTCCCAGATGCCGGGCGCTCTCGACGAGGTTGGCGGCGACGTCCTCGCTGGGGTACCTGCGGGCCACCCGCAGCACGTAATCCAGCAGCACGATGGTGTCCTGGGCGACGTCGTACCCGGCGAGGGCGGCGTTGATGCCGTAGTTGGTCACGCCGCTTCCGCCCATCTCGAACGTCGCCTGGTCCGGGACGTTTCGGAAGTCCTCCCAGCCCGGGACCACCTCCCCCCGAAACGTCAGCGACAGGATGTCCGGGTTCTCCCCCGAGTGCCCGTGGTACCCGCCCGAGACGTTGGTGGCGATGCCCGTGTTCTTGTCCACGTGGATCTTGATGTCGATGCTGCCGTCCCAGAGGTCCCGGTAGACGCCGCCTTCAAAACCCCACAGCGAATGATCGGCGTCGTCCTCGATCAGCCTGCACATCCCCCCCAGCCCGTCCGGGTCGTACTGGTCCTCGAAGGGGACATCCACGGTGGCGACGCCTCCCAGGTTCGAGCGGATGCCGTAATCGTTGATGTCCGACCCGGTCACGGGCGCTTCGGGGCACTGGTAGATCCACACGTTGGGAACGACGCTCATGGGCTCGGCCGGCCACTGCGGGTGGGCGCAATACGGCGTCGGCTGCGCGCCCGAGCCCGCGTGCCTGGCCCGGAAGGCCCCGTCGATCTGGTGGAGGTTGTTCGCGCAGACGGCGGCCCGCGCCAGGGCCCGCGCCGTCGCCAACGCGGGCGTCAGCAGGGTCGCCAGCAGGGCGATGATGGCCACGACGACCAGCAGCTCCACAAGCGTAAAGGCATTGGACCTCATGGGCGCTCACTCCTCTTGTGCCGGCGCGGCGGCGCTCTCGGCGGCCTCTTTGGCGCCGGGCAGCCGACGCACCGTTCGCACGACCGTTTCCCAACCCGCCCTGTCCTGCGGACCCGGCAGCTTGGAGAACACAATATTGTACCGCTTCTCCAGCGCCCGCAGGGCCTGCAACCGGACGCGGGGGCTGTCGCTGGTTTCCACGGCCAGCACCAGCAGGCCGACGCTCCTGCGGCCCCGGGCCCGGCCGAGCCCGGTCGCGGCCGCAAGGCGCACCTGCTCGTCCTCGTCGGAGTTCATGAGTCTGCCCAGCCGACGGACCGCCGCCTCGTCGGCGTACCTGCCCAGGGTCAGGGCGGCCCCGGCGCGGACCGGCGCGCTGTCGTCCACCGTGCCGGCGACGACGACGCGGCGGTACTTGGGCTCGATGAATCGCCCCAGGGCGATCATGGCCGCTCGCCTCACCGCCGGGTCGGCATCCTTCCTGGCCGCCGCCACAATGGCCTCGCCGGCGCCCCGCGGACGGTCGTCCGCCAGCCGGCAGATGCTTCCAATCCGCTCTTGAGTGGTGCGCCCCTTCACGCAGGCGGGGCGGAAAGCAGTTGCCCCCAGGATCACGGCGAGGACCGCCGCAACCACCCCCAGCCCCGCAAACAACTTGGCACGAGTGAACCACATCGCCACGTCTCCGGCACATCCTGCGCCCTGCCCTGCGCGGGCATGGACTGCATTATACCACTGCGGCGCGCGGCAGGGAAGCGCGGGCAGTCGACGAAATCACCCAAGCCCGCCGGCTGCGCCCGGCGGGGCGCCCGCGCAGCGCCCACCCCGTTGCGATCTGCCTCCGGTTGGTCCATGATGTCCGGCACCGGATGTCCGGGCGCGGGGAGTGCGCCATGAGGCTGCTCAGGAGATTGGTCGCGGCGGCAGTGTACTTATCCGGCTCGCGCCGGCAGCTTCAGCGGTGCGCGCCGGAGGGGCTGGGGCGGGCAGGCGGTCGACTGATGCTGCTGGGGGCGGCGTGGGGACTGATCCTCGTGGGGGTGTGGGAGCTGACGTATCGGCTCACCTGGGCCCGCCTGTTCCACTGGGTGGTGCCCGCGGCGGCGTGCGCGGCGGCGACGGCGGGGGTGGCCTATCGCCAGGGGTTCCTGGCGCTGACGGAAACGGTCGCCGGGCGGCGAAGATGGTTGAGCTGGGCCGCCCTGCCGGCGGCCGCCGCCGCCTGGGCCGCCATCCTCAACTACGCCGTCCGCTACTGGAACCCCGACTGGCCCACGCAGCTCCCGCCGGCGGCGGCGTGGCTGTGGCCGAGGGCGCTGTACCGGGCGATGCTCCTTGCCCCCGTCTGGGGAAGCTGGGCCATGCTGGTGCTGCCGCAGTTCCACCGCCCCGACGCCGGCACCGACGCCCACACCCGGGCCCTGGCGGAGAAGACCTCCCCGCTGTCGGCCGCCGCGTACCTCGCCGTGCCCCTGGCCGGGTCGTTCGTGTACCTGATGTTCCTCTGGCCGCCGTTTCGGTTCCTGCCCCCGGCCGCCGCCGTGCTCGCCGCCGTGGGCGCAGGCAGCGTGATCGTCCGCGTGCGCGGCGGCCTGTGCCGGGAGGCGCTTCTGGCCGCCAACGTGGTGACGCAGGCGGGGTTCCTGCTGGCGTACCTGGCGGTGCGCTGAGGGCGGAGCGAAAAAGCGCCGCGAAGGTTGTGCTTGATCCGGGGGCTCCTCGGCGGTAATAGTGCAACAGATGAAAAGCACCGCCCTGCTGACAACGTCGGTCGCCGGGTATCCCAAGCGAAGCGGGAAGGTGCGCGACATCTACGACCTCGGCCGGAAGCTCGTGATCGTGGCCACCGACCGCATCAGCGCCTACGACGTGGTCATGCCCAACGGCATCCCCGACAAGGGGCGCGTCCTCACCCAGATCAGCGCCTTCTGGTTCGAGAAGCTCAAGGAGATCGCCCCCAACCACCTGCTCTCCTCGGCGCTTCAGGACCTCCCGGGGGAGTTCCGCACGGAGGAGCTGGACGGGCGGTTCATGATCTGCCAGACCTGCGAGGTCGTGCCCATCGAGTGCGTGGTGCGTGGGTACCTGGCCGGGAGCGGGTGGCGCGAGTACCAGAAGAGCCAGAGCGTCTGCGGCATCGTCCTGCCGGCCGGGCTCAAGCAGTCCGACAAGCTCCCCGCTCCCATCTTCACCCCGGCCACCAAGGCCGCCAGCGGGCACGACGAGAACATTTCCCAGGAGCGAGCGGCCGAGCTGGTGGGGGCGGAGCTGGCCGGCGATCTGCGCGACCGTTCCATCGCCCTGTACTCGGCGGCGGCCGAGTACGCCGCCGGATGCGGGGCCATCATCGCCGACACCAAGTTCGAGTGGGGGCGGAACGGGGACGGGGAGCTGATCCTGATCGACGAGGCGCTCACGCCGGACTCGTCTCGCTTCTGGCCGGCGGAGGGCTACAAGCCCGGGCGGGATCAGCCCAGCTTCGACAAGCAGTTCGTCCGCGACTACCTGGACAAGATCAAGTTCGACCGCAGCCCCCCCGGGCCGGTCCTGCCCACCGAGATCGTCCGGAAGACGCGGGCGAAGTACATCGACGCGTACTGCCGGCTGACGTCCAAGACGTTCCCGTGGGCGTGAGGAGGCCCGCCCGCCGGCAGCCCGCCGCGCTTGCCTCACTCGACCTTCCCGCCCTTGGGCTTCGGGCGGATCACCGCGGGCGGGTGGAACTCGACGGCCAGCTCGGTGGTCTTTGCCTCGCCGATCTCAATCTCGTGGGCCTGCTTGACCGGCGCGAATTCCGGGTGCCACACGTCGAGCCTCCACCTGCCCACCGGGACGGCCTCGATCGCGACCCTTCCCCGATCCACCACCTCCGCGTACGGGTTGTCCACGACCACGAGGTAGGCCTTCTTCCACAGGTGGCGCTTGCCCCGGATCTCGTACGTGCCGAGGCGGTGGAGCACCTCGGACTGCTGCATGGTGGGCTTGCGGGTGTAGTGCACCCCCCCGCCGCCCAGGGGCTTGATCGTGTCGCGGTCGAAGGCCGCTATCGCCGCGTCCAGGACCACCTTGCCCGCCTGGAGGTCGCGCATCACCACCTCGGTGGGATAGGAATCGTAGGTCCCGAACATGACCCGCTCGTGGACCGGGGCGAACTGGATGTGCGGCCGGAATCGCCCGTACCGGACCATGTAGTTGCTCCGGTTGTACATCGGGCGCTGCCCGGCCTTGATGTCGCGCAGCATCAGCACCACCCCCGTCGGGTAGAAGCCGCGGTAGCTCCCGATGTACCGCCGCTCCTTCAGGCGAAGGTTCTTGTAGTATTCGACTTCGCCCTTCACGGGCCGGCGGATCATGTTGCCGGCATCGAGATCGACGGGCTTGGGCGGGGGCAGCGTGGCGGTTACGGCGACGTTCCCGGCCCACTTGCACGCCACGACCAGCCGGCCGGCCGGCAGCTTGCCGTCGCGCTGGTAGGCGTCCTCGTCGGCGGAACGGTCGACGTTGGGGTTCTTGACGAGGATGTCCATGCCCGCGGTCTCTTCGCTGCGGGCGTCGCCGGGCAGGGCGGGGACGACGGCGTCCTCCCGGCCGGGCGCTTCCGCCTCGGCGGGGGGCCCCGCAGGCGGCGCGGCCTTCCGCAGGCCCGCGCGGAGTCCGATCACCGCCGCCAGGACCCCCACCGCCACTGCCCCGCAGATCAGCTTCGCTCGCGTGCCCGTCATCGTCGCATCGCCTCCAAGCGCCCCGCTCCTATCGTTCCGCAAGCAGCGTCGTCATCGGCGCGATGACCGGCAGGCGCATCTCGCTGACGACGTTTCGCGTGCCCCTGGAGTTGGCGAAGTCCACGTACCCCAGGCGGACTTCCTCCAGCGGCATGATCTCCAGGACGCCCTGGACCTCCCGTCCCGGCCCGGGCTGCGTGTTGACGTAGCCGCGGAACACGCCCGTGTTCCTGCCGCTCTCCTTCAGGACGTACACCTCGACGTCCTTGTGCCGCGCCCCGCCGAGGGGCACGCCCCCGGCAGGGGAGACGCCCGCGGCAGCGCCGACCTCGGCGCTGACCAGGACGGCATCCGCGGCGGCGGGGCTGACGTTCCGGTCGGGGTCGATGACGGTCAGGAGGTAGGACTGTCCGGGCGTGAGGGTGTAGACCACGTTGCCCAGGGCGTTGGCCTCCTGCAGGTAGATCCGCGGGTCCGTGCCCAGCAGCAGCAGGTCGCCCCACCGCTCAGGGGTGTCGCCCTGCCCGGCGACCCACGCCTGCCCGTTGAAGCGGCGGAGGTCGTTGTTGTGCGGCGGCTGGACGCCGGTGGCCACCACGCAGTCGAACCCGATGTACCACCCCGGCGCGAACACCGGCACCTTCAGCTTCGTCCGGGGGATGAACACCTCCATGGCGTACCCGCGGCCGGTGACCCGTGTCGCGCGGTACGGCCCGCTGCCGTCGGGGCCGCTGTCGGCCGGCGGCTGCGGCGGGAAGATCTCGCAGGAGCTCTTCACCCCGCGGTATTGCTTCCGGGCCGCGTCCCGCTGAGAGGCGATCACCCGCTCGATCCCCGGCACGTTGGGGTCGCTCTCGATGCCGCGCGGGAAGACCACGAACTCCTGGGTGTGCGGCTCGCCGCGGCGGTCGTTTCGCGCATCCAGGGTATCGAGCAGCACCCGGAAGTAGTCGCCCTTGTACGCCCAGTGGACGCCCCGGACCTTCCGGTACCACACCCCCCCGGTGTTGTGGTTGTGCGCCATCCGCCACAGCGACGGGAAGTAGAACCGCTCGGCGTCCTGGGCGACCTCGAAGCCGAAGAAGAACCCCTGGTAGTTCCACGCGGCGTAGACCATGATCGGCTCGCCCCCGCGCCGGGGGCGGAGGATGAGCGGGCGGATCCGCCCCCAGTCGCCCAGGTCGCCGTCCAGGCTGGGGAACTTCGTGAGGAACGGAATGGCCTCGAAGCGCCGCGTGTCGAACTTGCACCTGACCTCCGCCTGGGTCTCGAAGCCCCACTTGGCGGCCCTGCCGCACAGGACGGGCCGGTCGCCCTGGAGCATCCCCCGGGGCTGATCGGGCGAAGTCAGCCCCGCCGGCCTCAGAGACGTCGCCACCGGCTCCAGGCTCGCACCGTGCCCCTTGGACGCGCCGAACATCAGCGCCACCAGCGGAGCCGACGTGTCCGGAACGCCGCTGGTGGTCAGCTTGGCCAGGTCCTGCCCCCGCCCCTGCAGCGCCATCGCCCGGGCGTTGAGCTTCTCCTGCACCCTGTCGGCATAGTCCACCCCTTCCACGAAGACGGCCATGTTCCGGAACAGCAGGTTCCCCGTCAGGACCCGGGTGAGGATTTCCTCGGCCAGGGCGTCCAGGGCCTTGAGGAGCTGATCGGCGAGGATCTCGCGGCGCTTGGCCACGTAGGCCTTGATCTCCGGGACCTCGGCGCACGCCCTGGCGAGCAGCTCCCTGTCCCTTCCGGCGTCCTCGTCGCCGGGCGGGGCGCGCTGATCGGTCACCTTGCTGCGGTGCTGGTACGGCATGAAGCAGATCTCGCGGAAACGCCCCTCCGGTATGAGCCTCCGCATGTCCCTCCGCAGCAGCGGAATCACCGTCCGGGGGAAGTCCTTCATCGCCCGGTCCACGCCCTCCTTGTGGACGATGATGCCCTTCTTGAACTGCCCCCGGGCGAAGTCGCGAACCAGCGGCCTCAGGCCCTCCACCAGCTCGTCCACCCACCGACGGTAGGCCTTCCTGCACAGCGGGCCGCGGAACAGCTCCGTCTTCACCGCCCGGTTGATCTCGTGATGGGCGTACTTCCTGTGGCTCAGCGCGAGCTTCCGAACGGCGGAGGCGGCGGCGGTCAAGTCCTTGACCGCCTTCAGGCAGTCGTCGCGGGCGGCCAGAACGGAGGCGGCCTCGGGGGCGCCCCGGGCCCGCTCCAGGTACCTCCGGGCGGCGCCCAGCGCCGCTCCCCGGGCCGCCGAAACCTTCTCGAGCACCCCCTTGGTCTCCTCCTGCCGGTGCGGGCAGTAGGTCCACGCGAAGCCCTCGATGAGCCTGGCCAGGGACGTCCGCGGGGCGTAGTTGTGGGGGTAGCTGTTATTGGTCCCGTCGCACAGCTCCTTCAGGCGGGTCAGGAGCCACCGGGCCTGGTCGGCGTTGGGGCCGGGCCAGGAGGCGTCCGGCTGGTCGTTGTGGAAGCGCTTGCCGGCCGGCACGCTGCCCAACAGCCCCAGGCGGTTGCCCAGGTCCCGCCCGGAAACGATGAACACGTCGCGGTTGTTCCCCCGGGCCATGGTCCGCACGAAGACCTTGGGCCAGGCCTCCCGGTGCCGGTGCTGGAACAGCTCGTAGAACATGTTGTTGACGAGCGTCCTGGAGACGTCGCTCTCGTACCACTCGGTGGTGCTCATGGCCGCCCGTTCCACCTGGTGGGTCTTGAGGTAGTCCTGGCGCCAGGCGACGGTCATCTGGTGGGCTCGCTGCTGGAACTTCCTGTGGAGCTGCTCGATCGCATCCCGGGAAAGCCTCCCGGTGGCGATGTCCCTGGCGGCGGCGGCCAGCTCGTTCCTGAGGTTGGTCTTGACGTAGGAGGCCACCTCGGCCTGGAGCTGGAGGCTGAGAAGCCCGTCGGTGACCTTGGCGACGTCGGCGGCCAGCGACTGGGTCATGGCCCGCTCGACGACGGCCTCGGGCTCGGGGGGCGCCACCGGCATGGTGATCCGGTCCCGCACCTGCCGGGAAACGCGCCTCGCTCGCTCCGTCTGGAGCACCTTCCGCAGGTACCCCCGGCGCGAGGAGGCCTCCAGCATCGCCACCTCCCCCCCGCCTTCGGCCAGGATGGCCGGGGCCGCGTGCACCACCACCGACAGCCCCACCACCAGCCACAGCAGACCGTAACGCTTCCGGACCTCGAAGACGTCGCGCAGGGCCGCCGCCGCCTCCCGCCGCCGCGCCGGGTCGGCTCGCCGCCATTTCCGCCGCCAGTGGCGTGAGGGGCCTTCGGCCCGGGCGCCGGCGGGCGAGGCCCCGGCAGGCGATCCAGCTCCAGGGCGGGTCTCTTCCGCACTCACCTCGGACACCTCATGACAACCGCAAGACCAGTCATTGAACGATCATTATAGCACCCGGCGAGGCTACTTCTTCCGCGGCGGCGAGGCGACCACCTCCGGCGGAGGCCTCAGCTCGATCGCCAGGTCGGTGGTCTCGTCGGCGACGATCTCGAACTCGAAGCTCTTCTTCAGCGGCTGGTAGGCGGGGTGCCAGACCTCCATGCGGTGCTTGCCGGGAGGGAGGTCCTTGATCTCGAACCCGCCCGAGACCACCTCCACGTAGGGGTTGTCCACCAGGAACAGGTGCCCGGTCTTCCACGGATGTCGCTTGGTCGTGACCCGGTACTGCCCCGGCTGACGGAGGATCGGCGACTGGATGTGGTTGGGCTTGCTGGCGATCCATATCTTGTGCCCCCTGCCTACGTCCTTCTTTCGCTCGGCCCCCTCATCCTTGTAGCTCACCCGCCCGGTGAAGACGTTCTTGCCCGTCGCCAGTTGGGTGAGCAGAAAGGTGCAGGGATACGCCTCGTAGGTGAAGAAGGTCACCCGCGTGCCCAGCGGCGCGAAGTTGATGTTCGTGTTGCCGCCGTGGTTGCCGCGCAGCCCTCTCACGTAGCCGTGGATCGCCATGAAGCCCGTCGGCGTCAGCCGCGGACGCCGACCCACCTGTATGTCGCGAAAGATCAGCGACACGTGCGTGGGGTGGAGGTTGGGGTACCCGCGATAGAACCGCGGCTTGCGGATCTTGATGTTGCTGTAGTAGCCCACCTCCCCCTTCAGGGGGCCCCGGATGGCGTATTCGCCCCGGGCCAGGTCCGCCAGCTCGGGCGGAGGAGGCCTCCTGACGAGGGGGCCCACGAACCGGCAGATGCCCGAGAGCTTCCCGCAGGGGAAGTCCTTCTTCCACAGGTAGGCGGGCTCGGCCCGCGGGGCCGGGGGGCCCTCGTTGACCATGATCTCCGTCTCGCCGGCCGAAAGCTCCCCCGTGAACTCCTCCGGCACTTCCGGCTCCGCCTGCCGAGTGGCCGGCCCGGACGGGCGGGCCTGGTGCGCCTCCTCCGGCTTTCCCCCGCGGCAGCCGCACACCAGCAAGAGGCAAAGCGCCGCGACGGGCGGCAGACGTTTCGCTTCGCTCGGTGTCATCGCGTCCACTCTCCGTGCTGCGGCTGCCGGCACATCAGCACGCCGGCGACGACGGGGAGTCTCAAGCGCCGCACGACGTTCCGCCGGCCCTTCGAGTCGCCCACGTCCACGTAACCGAAGCTGACCTCCCGGAGGCCCATGACCTCCAGGACGCCCTGGACTTCTCTTCCCCGCCCGGGCTGCGTGCGGACGAAGCCTCGGAAGACGCCGCTGTTGGGCTTGCTTTCGGTGAGGACGTAGACCTCCACGTCGGCGCTGCGGGTGGCCGAGCCCGTCCCCTCGACCACCTCGGCGCTGACCAGGACGGTGTCGGCCGCGGTCGGGCGAATATTCCGGTCGGGGTCGATGATCGTCACCAGGTACCAGTGGCCGGGAACGATGGCCCGCGCCACCGGCCAGGCCCCGCCGGCCTCCTGCACGATCATGCGCGGGTCGGTGCCCAGCAGCAGCAGGTCGCCCCACCGGTCGGGGTGATCGGCGTAGTTTTGGTGAGCGGCGGCCCAGTTGGGGGGCCTGGCGTTCCGCCTCTGGTGCCCGGTGGCCACGGTGCAGTCGAAGCCGATGTGCCATCCCGGACAGAACACCGGCGTATTGAACAGGGAGCGCGGCAGGAAGACCTCCACGCTGTAGCCGTCGGGCCCGGAACGGGTGGCTCGATACGGGCCGGCGCCGTCGGGGCCGTGGCTGGGCGGGGGCTGCTGGCCGAAGACCTTGCAGGCGGACTTGACCCTGCGGTACTGCTTCGCCTTCGCGTCGCGCTTGGACTCGATCACGCGTTCGATCCCCGGCAGGTTGGGCGTGTTCTCGGTCCCGCGCGGGAAGATCACGAACTCCTGCGTGTGCGGCTCGCCCCGGGTCTCGCTGCGGGCGTCCAGCGTGTCAAAAAGCAGCCGGAAGTAGTCGCCCCCGTACGCCCACCCCACCCCGGTGTTCGTGGCCATCCCTGCGCCCAGGACGTAGGAGTGCAGGCTGAAGGCCACCCGGTACAGGCTCGGCCAGTAGAACTCGTCGGGGTGCTGGGTCACCTCGTAGCCGAAGAAGAAGCCCTGGTAGTTCCAGGCGGCATAGACGAGGACGGGCCGGCCCCCGCGCCGGGTGCGGACGATCAGCGGGCGGATGGCGCCCCAGTCCCGCAGGTCCCCATCCAGCCGGGGGAACCGGGCGAGGAACGGGATCGCCTCGAAGCGCACGGTCCTGAACTTCGGGGTGACCTCCGCCTGCGTGCGGAGGCCCCAAGAGCCCGGCGGCTTGGGCCAGGCGGCCTCGGCGGCCGTCAGGGCCGCCCGCAGGTGCGGCTCCGGCCGCCCCTGGGGGCCCAGCATGCCGGCCAGCACCGGTTCGAGGCTCGAGCCGTGCCCCCTGGACGCGCCCAGCATCAGCGCCACGAGGGGTGCCGAGGTGTCCGGCACGCCGTCGGCGGTCAGCTTGGCCAGGTCCTGCCCGCGGCCCTTCAGGGCCATGGCCCGGGCGTCGAGCTTCTCCTGCACGCGGTCGGCGTAGTCCACGCCCTCCAGGAAGGCGCCCATCTTGCTGAACAGGAGGTTGCCGGTGAAGACCAGCTCCAGGACGGCCTCACGCGTGTCCTTGACGGCGGTGGCGAAATCGCGGTTCAGCAGCTTTCGTCGCTCGGCGGCGTAGGCGCGTTCGCTCTCGGGCCAGCCGGCCACCACCTTCTCTGCCGCGACCAGCTCGCCGACGGCGTCCTTGCGTTCGGGCAGCCTGCGCTTGTTGGTGACCTTGCTGCGGTATCCCTTGAAGGGGTACACGGTGTAGTGGATGCGGTCGTGGAACTTTCGTCGGGTGAGCATCCGCTTGACGTCGCGGCGAAGCAGGGGGACGACCTTGGTGGGGAACTCCTTCATGGCCTGCTTGACGCCGCCGGTGTGGACGAGGATGCCCTTCTTGAACTGGCTGCGGGCAAAGTCGCGGATCAGCGGCGACAGCCCGTCCACCAGCCCGTCCACCCAGGCGTCGTACATCTTCTCCCGCGCCGGGCCGGTCAGGATGTCCAGGCGGATCGCCCAGTTGACCGCTCGGCGGGCACCCGGGTCGGGCGGCGTCAGGCCCGCCATGCCCGCCAGGAGCTGTTTCAGCAGCCCCATGCAGGGGGCGTGGGCCTGCTTCAGCCCGGCGGGGTCGGAGGCCCCTTCGGCCAGGCGGCGATACCCCTCCGCCGCCGCCAGCGTCTGCGTCCACAGCCGGTCCACCTTCTCCACGCGGGGGCGCATCTCCTCCGGGCGGTGCGGGTAAAATTCCGTCAGCAGGCCGAAGGTCATTCGCGGAGTGTCTTTGGACCCGTACGCGACGTCCCGCCAGGCGGGGCGGGGGTAGGTCTGGGAGTACGTGCCCGTGTAAACGCTCTTGAGGGTCTCGTCGATGATCCGGGCCTGTTCGGCGCCGGGCCCGGGCCAGCCCGGATGCTGGTCCTTGCCCCGCCCGCCGGCGTTGCGCCACTTGCCGGTGAGCATCGGCTTGAGTCGGGCGATCTTCCTCGCCAGCAACCTCGCGCTGCGGAGGTCGGACCAGTTGGGCCAGCGGCCCCACCCGTAGGTGCCGGTGTACGCGCGACTCCAGATCTGCGCGTTGGGGGGCCAGCGCGACCCGTCCACGAGCACGTGGTAGGTCAGGTTATCGAAGAGCGTCGGCGAGACGTCCTTCTCGTACCACTCGGTGGTGCTCATGGCCGCCCGCTCTTCCTGGTGCCTGACCAGGTAGTCCTTCCTCCAGGCGAGGGCCTGGTGGTGGGCCCTTTCCTGGAACTTCCGGTGGAGGGCCTTGATCTGGTCTTCCGTGAGCCTGCCGGTGGCGATGTCCCTGGCGGCGGCGGCCAGCTCGTCCTTCAGGCTGCTCTCGACGTAGGCGCTGAGCTCCTTCTGAAGCTTCACGTTGAGCAGCCCGGCGGTGACCTTCTCGACGTCGGAGGTGAGCGCCTCGGCCATGGCCTGCTCGACGACGGCCTCGGGGTCGGGGGGCGCCGGGGGCATGGCGACCCGTCCGGCGATCTTCCGGGCGATCCACCGGGCGCGCTCCTTCTGCACCACCTTCCGAAGGTAGGTGTCCGTCGTCGCCAGCTCGCGGACGTCCTTGCGCTCGCCAAAGCTCACAAACGGGGCCGCGCAAAGGTGCACCCCCAGCGAGCCGAGCAAGACCGCCGGCAGCAGCCGGCTCAACCGGCTGCGCGGGAAGATGTCCACCAGCGAGGCGGCGGCGAGGGCCCGGCGCTGCGGCGGCGCCCGCCTCCACTTCTGCCGCCAGCCACGCGGGCTGGCCTGGATGGGTTTTCTCTCGGCCGGCATGCTGAATCCCGTCCGAACGCCCGGCGGGGCTACTTCTTCTTGGCCAGGTTCATGTTCTCGACGATTTCCTTCGGGGTGAGCGGGCGGTTGTAGACGTAGAACTCATCGCGCTGGGTGGCCGTCCACTTGCCGTGGTCGCAACTGATGGGCGAGAACATCTCGCCGGAGGGCCTCCCGCGGTCCCAGGGCGCGCCGTGCCATTCCTCCTCGCCGGGGGGGGCCTTGCCCACCAGCTTCCCGTCCAGGTAGATCTCCAGCCGGCGGGCCTGCATGTCCCACAGCACCGCCACGTGCCGCCACTGCTCGCTCCACTCATACGGCACCTGGACGCAGCGAATCTGCCTCCGCATGCCCTGGTAGGTGGCCTGGAGGTACCCGGTCTTGCCCTTCCAGGAGCGGTACCTCCGAAGCGTGATGCCGCTCTGCCCGGCCGCGGCGATCTGGGCGAAGCTGTTCATGCCGAAGATGCACTCGCCGCGATTGTTCCACTGGCTCGCCCCGACCTTGCGCGTCGCCTCGGGGTTGGGGACGTACGTGTTCTCGTTGCGGGCCATCGGGTCCTTCCGCAGCCACAGGCAGATCGTCCCGGCCTGGTAGTCGATGTTCTTGAACGAATCGGCCAGGGCCGCGCTGCGGGCGCTCAGGCACCAGCCCTTCACCCCCTCGTTGGAGTAGATGCAGGGCGAGCCCGACTGCCCGCACCGAACGCTGCCGCACGCCCGGTCGTAATTGGCGCCCTTCGTCCGGTCGTCCCAGGAGGCGTAGACGAGCAGGCCCTTCTCATCCAGCGGCTTGAAATCGAGCAGCTTCCTGCTCCGGACGACGGTGGTGCCCGGAAACAGCACGCGGACCGCCCGGGACTCTCCGGCGAACCGGATCGCCGGTCGGACCATCCCCGGCTCCTCATCCCAGGCCTCGTTGAAGATCTTGAAGACCAGCGTCTTCTCCTGGTTAGCGGCCAGATCAAAAGGCTGCTGCGCGGGCTCGGCCCTCATGCCCTTGGGCAGGTCGAAGCCGACGGTTCCCTTGCACGGCCCGGCCTTGTGGCTGATGAAGGTGTTGGGCGGGCCGCCGGGGCTCTTGCTCTTCTTGTTGTCAATCCGCACGAAGAAGTGCTGGTACCGCCCCGGGGGCATGGGAATCCGCTGCATCGGGTCCACCTCCACACGCAGCCGGGGCGCTACCACCACCTCAAACCCCTCCATGAACACCCGGTCCTCGCCGTCCTGGGTGGCGGTGACCACGGCCTGAAAGGGGGTGATGCCGAAGCGGGCGCCTTTGCCGGTGGCGGCGACGGCCTTGATCTCCTTCTTGCCCTTGGGCGGCAGGTCGAACGGCGCGCCCGGGCCGCCGCTGACCCTGAAGCTGATGTTGCCCACCCACCGCAGCTTCGCGCCGGTGACGGGCTTGTCCGAGGGGTTGGTCAATGTCAGCGCCAGCTCCAGCTTGTCGGGCACGGTCATGTCCGCAGCGGCCGGCTTGACCGACATCCGGCAGCCCGCGGTCAACGCGGCCCGCAGGGGCACGTCCACGTACGTCGCCTCGGCCCGCTCGGTCACCGGGCAGTCGATTCCGGCAACGGTCGCCTTGGCGACCTTCACGGAAGCCGGCAACGCCAGCGGCAGCGGCGTGACCAGGAACGGGACGAACGCGTCCTCCTCGATGCCCAGGGTGATCGCGCATTCCCGCCCGCCGACCGCCTTCACCTCCCGGACGTGCACCTTCCGCCGGATGTACTCGTTGGCGCCCAGGTCGGCCTCGGTGCCCTGCCAGATCAGCGCGTGCTTGCCGAACGGCCCGATCACCTCGGCGCACTCTTCCAGATCCGGCGCCTTGAAGTCGCGCAGGCTGAAGCGCACGATCTGCCCGGCCTTCACCCGCCGCAGCGTCCCCCGGAACTTATTGGCGAGAATCTGGTAGTAGATGACCTCGTTGGGCACGCGGCGGGAGTCGATGCGGTTGTCGTAGTTCGCCCGGTTCATCAGCACCTCGCCGCCCTGCCGGCGGAGGTAGACCATGTACGGCTTGTTGTCGCTGAGCAGCAGGTAGTTGGCGTCGTGATAGGCGTACCCGAACCCGGAGCGGTTCTCCGGGCTGCGATTGACGGGGAAGCTCATGGTGCCGTAGTGCCCCCCGATGGACCCGCAGGCCAGCGGGCCCCGGCAGGACCTGCGCAAGACCATCCGGCTGGTGACGACGGCGTCGAAGGCGCCCTGGATCGTGTTGGCGCCGATGTGCGAGGCGTAGGTGCCCTTCCCGCCCCAGATGCCGATGCCGATGTCGGCGCCGGCGGCCTCCAGGGCGCGGAGGGTCCCCGGGCCCGCGGACGGGCTGCAATACACCGTCGTCCGGAAACCCAGCTTCGAGAGCACCTCGATCGTCTTGGGCGACCTGCACCCGAAGAACGTGAATGCACAGCGCTTCCCCCCGGGGAAGGCGGCGCAGGTCACGTCGGCCGCCTTCAGGTCCGCCTTCTCCGACAGTTGCAGATGCAGCTTCACGTCCACCATCGCCGGCCGGGCCGGCGCCCCGGCCGCACACGCACCCAGACACGCCGCACACAAACTGATACAGCCTACGACCACTCGTATCACGGCAGGCTCCTGTCGGCCCTCAGAGCGCCATCGGCCGGCCCGTCCCGGGCCGACTTCAACCCTTAAACCGCATGGAACGGGCGGAAGGCTCACAGAAATCGCCGGCATTCCCCCCGCCTGCAACCGCCGGGTGCACCAACGCATTGTGGCCCGGCCAGGCGGACCACGGCCCCCGCACCCACGTCCAAGACGCCTTCGTTGACAACCGGGCCTCGCATTGGGACGTTCGCGGCCGGCGGGACCAGGATCTGCGCGCCCGGGCTGTTGGTGAGGTCGCCGTCGATATGCGCCTGCCCGCCGGTCAGGTTCAGCGTCGCCGTCCCCCCGCCGGTCGATCCCACCGCCAGGACTTGACGGTCGCGTCGGAGGTCGGGCCGGCAACGTCCGCACTGCCCGCCGGGGCCATGACTCAACCCGCCTCTCCACGCGATCGCCGGGGTGTACAGGGCCAGCACCTGGCGCCCGTCGCTCAGGACGGCTCGATACGCGACCTGAGCCAGGTTCTTCAGCCCGTTGCGGCAATGGGGCCCCGTGGCGACCTGCAGCTCGGCGATCGTGCTGCCGAGAAGCATCCCTTGTTTGCAGGCGGGACAGCGGGCCCAGCTCCTTGGGGGCATCTGTCTGATAGTAGCCACGGGCGCGAGCCCGTGGTCCTGTTGGGGCCCGGCCCCACAGAGCCCCGGCAGGGGCGATTGACGGCCTCAGTCGCCCCGCCGGGGCTCCATGCCAAAACGCCCTCGACCACCCCGGGCTCGCGCCCCGGGGCTATTCTCATTCGTGCCTGACGGCACGGAAGACCTCTCCCTGCATCGCGCCGGGCGCCGGCGCTTCCTTCGCGATCGCGAAATCCTCGCCGCAGCCCCCCCGCGGGGCATCTGTAGACGTCTTTACCCGCCCAATCGCCCGCATTTACCATCTCAAGCGCTTATACGAAAAGGGCTTAGACAAAATCGCCGGCCGGTCAAATGGTAAAAACGCTCACGGCCTTTCGCTTGTAAGTGCTTTCCTGGAAAGGGCTTTTTGGGTTAAACGTAAAAACCTTTTTACTAATGGCCGCAGCGGGCAACATTTTGCGTAATCCCTTCTCTGACAACCCGCTGCGCGAATGTCCGCAATCGCGTAAAATCATGCCCTCCCCGGCCGCGGCCGGGGGCCGGCCCCGTCGCCCTGCCCGCCCGGCGAATGCGCTGTCCCCCCATATATTACATTAGTGCCGTCAATCGTCCACCGCCCCGGCAAATCCCAGCAGCCGCCGGGGCTCGCCCTACCGACCGCTTGCCGCAAGCATCCGCACAGGTTAATGTCATTCCCGGGCGACCCGCCCCGGCCCCGGTCGGGCCGCGGAAAGGAGCGTTGAGGATGGCATACCCAGCCAGGCTGAAGGTGGTGTCGGCGGTGCTGGGCGCGGCAGGGGTCCTGGGCATCGCGGCGGGGCCGGCGGCCGCCGCGGAAGCCGGGCAGGCGCCGACCGGCAAAGCGAACAGGCCCAAGGCCGCCGCCCCCGAATACGACGCCAAG
>CAZNSB010000015.1:17357-24332 GCA_964575155.1 uncultured Planctomycetaceae bacterium
GAGGTCTTCAAGGTCGCGATCGTGATGAGGAACACGGGCACAGGCAGTTGGGGGCCGCGGAACGACGCCCACGGCCTGCTGCGGTCGCTGGACCCGCCGAACAACAAGACCTGGGGCACGGACTTCATCATTCAACGGCAAGGGACCAACTGCGAGCCCGGGCGGGAGTTCTCGTACACCTCCTATCTCAGGGCCCCCCACCAGCGGGGCAAGTACACCTTCCAATGGCGGCTGACGAAGCGCAAGGGCGGCGCCGCCTTCGGCGAGCCGACGGAGAGCGTCGTAATCCAGGTCGTCCAGAGACCCGCGCCGCTGCCTCCCCCGCCGCCGCCGGCGGCGGACCCGGCCGCCAAGCCCGTCCTGCGCTGCGACGACTTCGAGTACGTCGGCTCCTTCAAGGTCCCCGCCCGCGTCGGGGGCGGACGGGGCGGCTACTCCCAGAGCGGCCTGGCGCTGAGGGAGATGGCCGACGGCACCAAGAGGCTGTTCGTAAACTTCACGCACCCGGCCCAGGCGCTGTTCGAGGTGGAGATCCCGCCGCTGGTGAAGCTGGGCAAGGGCAACCAGGCCGATCTGAAGGTGGCGCCGCTGAAGAAGACGTGGGGCGCCATTCAGCTCAAGGGCAAGGTCGCAGACAAGGAGATCACGATCCGCCCCAACGGGGACTTCTGGTGGGACCAGGGCACCAAGAGGCTGTACTGGACCTACTATTACTACTACTGGGCCAGCGGCAAGCTGTTGCCCACGCTGGGGGCCTCGAAGCTCAACGACGACGGCACGATGACCCATTCCGGGCCCTGGAAGGTGCCGACCGGGCACTTCAAGGCGTACTGGGGCGGCGTGACCAGGCTGAGCAAGGAATTCGCCGACAAGTACACCGCCGGAAGGAGGCTGGCCCTGGGGTTCGGCGGCGTCTACTGCTGCTGCGGCACGGCCAGCCGGGGCCCGGCCCTGTGCGCCGTCGCCGAGCCCGACCCGGCCAGGGACACGGTGGACATGGTCGAGATGCTCGCCTACGCCCGCGGCGCCAAGGCGCCCAGGGACGGCAACTACTTCTCCAACGTGGGCTACTGGACCGATCAGCCCCTCAGCCCGGCGAAAGGCTACTGGGCGCCCACCGACGCCGTGGGCACCGGCATCTTCATCGACCTGCCGGGCACCTGCGCCTACATCGCCTTCGCCCACCTCGGCACGGGGCGGATGGGGTACGACTATGGAGGCGTCACCCGCGGAGGCTCGCTGTCGTGCTGGTACTTCTACGACCCCAAGGACCTCGGCGAGGCGGCCAGGGGGGCCCGGAAGATCGGCGAAGTCATGCCCCGGTCAAGGGCCAACGTCTCCCCGCCCGCCGGCAGGGGCACGATCGTCGGCTCCTGCTTCGACCAGGCAGACCGGCGGCTCTACCTGTACTGTCGCGGGGCGCTGCCCGGCCGGGTTGAGTCCCGGCCCTGCGTCCACGCCTACCGCGTCAAGGACGCCGGCAAGCCCGACAGGTAACCGACAACCCAGCGCGTAAGCCGAGGCGGCGCCCCCCCGGAAACCGGGACCTGGCTTGGGCACGGCGGCAAATCCCGACGCACGTCGCGATCAACGAACAACCGACGAACAACCGGGACGGTTTCGAATGGCATCAAGATAACACTGCCAGGCCTGAAAGGCCGCCATCCGACAGCCCAGGGCAACGCCCTGGGTCCCCAGCGGCCGTGTGCCTGGAAGCCCTGTAAGGGCGGGACACAAACCACGCAGGAATCCGTTGTTGCGCCCCTACAGGGCTCCTGCTGGCACGGGCCATCGCTGCCCTTATCTTAATGCCATTGGAAACCGTCCCGGTTGTTCAGCGACGAGTTCATCGCCAAGGTCAAGGCCAACACGGCCCGGTGGGAGAACGTCGGCCACTACAACAAGGTCCGGGAGGACCTGCGGAACGAGATGCGCCTCCGGCTGGCGCCCATCGTCATGGGCCTGCTGGCCGCGCTGGTGGGGCTTTGACCGCCGCAAGGGCAGGGAGGCGACCGTGAACAAACTCCGCGAGTTCCTCAAGGGCAAGAAGACCTACATCTCCACCGCCATGGGGCTGCTCGGCGCCGCGGTCGCCTGGGCGGACGGGCAGATCGACGGCGTGGCGCTGCTGGCGGCGGCGTGGGCGGCCGCCCAGGCGTGCTTCCTCCGGGCCGGCATCGGCAATGGGGCCGTCGTAGACAAGGCGAAGGCCGAGTGGCATGAGCAGAAAGCCTAGCCGCAAGTGGTGAGCCAGAGTCCAACGATGATTATGACCACTCCGATCGTGTGGAGATCCCGCTTGGATAAGGGGGAGTTGGGCTTTGCCAACGGGCTCAAGAGCAACATCCCCGCGCCGAATACAGCGACGTACCACCCCACCACACCGAACACCGCCGAACTGTCGCTGAAAACGAAGAATATCGTGCACAACGCAACAAGGATCAGCGGACCGGCAGTAAGATCACCCTTGCTGCCCTTCCGCGTCCCCCGAGCCCAGAAGAAGAAGGCAGCTGCAAAGAGCACTCCGGTCAACACGCAAGCTGCCCATGTGCGTGCGCTCATGGCCCTTCCCCGAACGCAACTCCGCGAATACCACAGGATCGCTCGAATTGGCTGGTAGCACAAGTGCAATCCGAGCCGGCCGGGCCTACGTCGAGTTGTTCGCCAAGGACGGCCGGCTGGTCAAGGGCCTACAGCGGGCGTCCGCGCGGCTGAAGGCCTTCGCCGCCGGGGTGACCAATATCGGCATGAAGGCCATGCTCGCCGGCGCGGCGGTGACCGCGCCCCTGCTGGCCAGCGTCAAGGCCTTCGCCAGCATGGGCGACAAGCTGGACAAGATGGCCAACCGCACCGGTGCGTCCGTCGAGGCCCTGTCCGAATTGGCGTATGCGGCCGAGCAGACCGGGGCCGGCATCGACATCTTCGAGAAGGCCGTCGGCGCCATGTAGCGGTCCATCCGCGACGCCGGGCGCGGCCTGGAGACCAAGACACTGGCGCTCAAGCCCCTGGGCCTGTCCTACGAAGCGCTCCAGGGCCTCAGCCCCGACCGGCAGTTCATGGCCATCGCCGAGGCGATCAGCCGCGTCGATGATCCCACCCAGCGAGCGGCGATCAGCATGGAGCTGTTCGGCCGCTCCGGCCGGCAGCTCATGCCCATGCTGCTGGGCGGCGCCAGAGCAAGAACGGCAGGAGCGAGACGGAACGAGCTTCCTCAAGTATCGCGACGCGGCTGGGCGGGTAGCGGACTTCCACGCTTTGCGGCACACCTACGTTAGCCGCCTGGTCCAGAGCGGGGCCAGCGTGAAGGTCGCCCAGGAGCTGGCGCGGCATAGCACCCCGACGCTGACGCTCGGCAGGTACGCCCACATCGGCCTTGTCGATCAGACCAAGGCGCTGGACGCCCTACCGACCATCGACGACAGCGCCCCGGCTCGGCAAACCGCCGTGGCCACAGGGACCGATGATGCCGCCCCCGGGGCGGAAGAGCCGCGCCGGCGCGCAGCGCCGGGCGCAGCGCGCAGGAACCCCCGGAGGCCAAAACTCGCCATCCGATGCCATGAGGGAGAGGGTGCAAGCGCGGAGCCGAAAAGCGCGCAAGGCTCGGTGGACGCTGCCACTTGCCCCCACATGCCCGCCACTGCCATCAATACGCCCGAGAGGACTCGAACCTCTGACCTGCGGTTTAGGAAACCGCCGCTCTGTCCTGCTGAGCTACGGGCGTAACATATTGTGAAGCAAAATGTTAGCGAAGACCTGGGAACCGGCAAAATCTATGACGACAACCTTGACGACAACCGCACGGTAGGTTATTCTCCCCTGCATGTGCGTGGAGGCCAAGTTCGTCAAGGAGCAAATCATGCCAGTCTCCAGGTCCGCCCACAAGCGTCGGCGGAAGCCTCGAAAGCCCAGCCCGACCTTCCCGCTGACGCCACACAACAACGGCCAGTGGTGCAAGAAGATCCGCGGCAAGGTCCACTTCTTCGGCGTTTGGGAAAACCCTCAGGCTGCCCTGCAGCAATACCTGAAGGTCGCCGCCGATCTCCATGCTGGGCGACAATCGCGCACGTCAACTCTAGCCCGGGGCGGCGTGTTGGTCAAGGACGTGTGCAACCACTACCTTACCGCCCAGTTCCGAAAGGCCGAGGCCGGCGAAATCACGGCACGCTGGTTCGAGGACTGCCGCCGCGTTGTCGAGAGCTTCTCGTCGTCTGTCGGTGAAAGCCGCCAAGTGGCCGACCTGGTTCCCGAGGATTTCCAGAGGTACCGCCATAGGCTCGTCCGTGTTGGCTTGATCAGAACAGGCGCGGGACTTGGCGTCCATGCCCTCAGCGCCCCGACGTCCGAGACCAGCGTCGGCCTGTGGGCGGCTATGCTGTCATCGCTGTCGCCGAGATCATTGTGAGACCTTCGCAACGTAGCGATCTGTCTGTTGCACACCGCGGGTGACCGCCTTGGGCCTCCTTGTGGGCCTGGCGGGCGTGTGAAGGACTTCCAGACCGCCTCCTTGCCTGACAGGATCCAGACGCTACTCGCGTGGGCAGTTGCCGTTCTGCGCCAAACGGACCATGGTCTTGCGGGCTTGCAGGATCGCCTTGAGCTCCTGGCGGGAGCCTGAGTTTTGCCCCAATCGCGACAGAGCCCGCAAGGTATTCACTGCTGAATCATACGACTTGATTGCAGCCTTGTAGTTCCCTTTGGCGGCCCAAGCGACAGCTCTGTTGGAATAGGCCTTGGCGAGATCTCGCTGCAAAGGCGATGCATCGTGTTTCTGAGCGGTTTTCATCAGACGTATGGCCTTGTCGTACAGACTAACTGCCTCCGAATGGTTGCCTATCGCCCTGTGAACGTTGCCTGTGTTAACCGCAAGTCTGGCCAGATCTGCAAGGACCCGTTGTCTTCCTCGCACTGCCGCGACCCGCTCGAGCACAGCCGTAGCCTGGCGGAAGCTCAGAAGGGCCTGCTCATGCCGGCCCAGATCCTTGAGGGCAACACCTTTGTTGCCCAAGGCAAGCGCCAGTTCTTTGGCTAGGTCACTACGGCCACCGCGGTGGACGAGTCGGTCCAGAAGGCCGATGGCTTTCTCGTAAATGACAATCGCCGCAGTTTGCCTGTCTTGGGCAGCCAGCGCGTTTGCCTTGCCCACGTATGCGGCCGCAAGATCTCCGGCAAGCTCGATGGTTCCGTGGCGAGCCGAGAGTGGCCTCAGGATCCGAATCGCGCGGTCGTATAGGGAGACAGCCTGCGGGTGGTCCCCTCCCCGCTGAACCAGGATGGCCTTGTTGCGATAGGCGCTGCTCAGCTCAACAGCGAGTTCCCCGCGGGTGCGTCCGTTGGCTGGGGACTTGGCCTCCCGGATCGCCTCGTCATATAGCTCGATGGCCTTTCCATCCCTCCCCAGGAAATGGAGAGCCGTGGCCTGGTTCATCAATGCCTTGACCAGGAGCAAGACCATGCCGGGCTGCTTGTTCACACCTTCGAGTTGCCGGGCTGTTCGGACGGCCGATTCATGGAAGCCCAGGGCCTTGCGGTACCGGCCGAGCCGCATGAGCGAGTTGGCCTTGTTCAGGAGACTCTTGGCCAGAGGCTCCATCACACCAAACCTGTCTCGTGGTGTTTGTGCCCGTCGACAAGTCAGGATCGAACGATCATATGAGACGATCGCGGCTCGGTCATCTCCTTGGTTGCTGAGGGTCACCCCCTTATTCATGAGGGACCTGGCCAAGAGGCCGGCGTGTTCATGGCAGCCCTGATGGTTGACGAGTTCATCCACCAGATGGATCGCCTCGTCCTGAAGTGAGATGGCCCCGGCAAGGTCGTTGGCCTTGCAGTGAACCAGTGCCTTCTGAAGGCACAGTTCCGCCAAGGAGGCTTTGACTTCTCCTCGTCCCGCTGACAGCATCCGTTTGAACAGGCGGTACGCTTCGTCAAAGATGGCAAGATCCGCCATCGTCTTCGATGTTGTACCGCCTTGGATTGGAGGTGGCATGCTGGCAAGGCTAGGACGGCCCAGGCCATGTTCACGCAGCGCAGCGAGAAGCCAGTCTCTTGGGTTGGTCCAGGCCCCGCCGTCGGCCAGCAACCGGCGGCCTGCCCCCCCTTGGGACGCAACCCGCCTGGGAACGGGTGCCAGGCGGCGAGTGTAGGGCCTTCCCACCTGCCGCTGATAGAGTGCCTTGAGCCTCGCGACCACTTCTGTCATCGTCTTCCAACGATGCTCGGGCAAGGCAGCGAAGCACTTCCGAAGTATCCTTGCCAGGCCGGCGGGCATGGCAGGAAGCGGCGAGCCCGGTTGTGGCTTACGCAAGTGCCGCTCCAGCGCGGATCGTGCATCACTTCCCCGCTGCCATCCAGGCTGCCCCACGAAGATCTCAAGCATGGTGAGGCCCCAACTCCAGACGTCGGTTCGCCTGGTCAGCGGGGGCGGCAGGTTGGTCGATCTCGCGACCTTCAGCAAGTTGGCGGCCCGGGCCTGCTCAGGAGAGCAGTAGGCCGGAGTACATCCGGAGAAGAACGCTTGCAGGGTCCGGCCTTTGTCCTGCACCTGGTCGCGAGGACGCGGGTGTTTCCCACGCGATGGAAGTAGTCCAAAGTCGGCGATCTTGACCGTGCCATCGCTGGCCAGCAGGACATTGCTGGGTTTGACATCTTGGTGCACAAACCCCAACTCGTGGAGTACGTGCAGCCCCCAGGCGGACTGGATCGCCACCTCCAGCGCCTGTTCCAATGACAGCAGCCTGCGTTCCCGGATCCAGTCGGCCAGCGATCCACCATCCACGTAGTCCGCGAAGATCGCGATGTGGCTGCCTACCGTCCTCAAGAACCGGCACGCAGTGAGATTGGGATGCTCGGGCAAGCTGACCCAGGCCACCAGCTCGTCCAGCAGCAACCGTCGCTGCCTGTCGCTGGCCGCCTTGAGCCGCTTGACCCATCTTCAACAGTTTGGGCGGTGATTGCGAGGCCCGGTTGTTGTTTTAC
>CAZNSB010000016.1:0-23851 GCA_964575155.1 uncultured Planctomycetaceae bacterium
AAGGACTCCTACATCCGCAAGGTCGTCCAGACCGAGCGCGCCAAGCAGGTCTCCAGGGGCCTCGCCAGCCGCATCACCATGCCGCCCCCGCCCCCGGTGCCCGAGGCCGTCGTAAACACCACCCTGTCGGCGGAGCTGACCACGGACATTCACCGGGTGATCGGGGGGACACTGGACGTGAAGATCACCTCCAGGCTGGCCAAGGAGGTGGCGGCCAGCCTTCGCGAGGAGCTGGCGGCGGCGTCCAAGCAGATCGCCGACGGGAAACTCTCCGCCGAGCAGATCAAGCAGATGCAGGAGCAGTTCAAGCGACGCGCCCACCGCAAGGCCGTCAGCGCCCTCCGGCAGTACCGCGAGGAGACACAGATCGAGCACGCCAGGCTCTCCGTGAAGGAGTGGTACGAAGAGCGCGTCTCGCGGACGCTGCGGAGTCGGATCACGTACGGGTTGTTCACCGGCCGGCACGGCCGCGTCTGGCCGGGGCACTGGAACCGCTACGGGTGGGACGGGCTGCGGGCGGATCTGTACCCCAGGAAGGTCGGCCAGTTGGGCAGTCTCGCCCAGGCCCGGCACGCCAACCAGGCGATGGGCGGCAGGCCCATCGGGCACGGGTGGCGGCTGCTGCCGGACTGGCCCACGGCGACCACGACGCAGGCCCGGTGCATCCTGGGCGGGCTGGAGGCGGTCAAGGAACGTCACTCTCGCGGCTGGCAGGGCTCTTGGGCGGAAGGCTTGGCCGAATACGTTCAAGCGTACTACCCCCACCGGCGGAAGTTCACCGAGCAGTGGCGTAAGAAGCTCGACGATCTGTGGGCCAAGGCCTTCGCCCAAGCCCGGGCCTATGAGGCCCAAGGCGAAGCCGGCGCCGATCAGAAGCAGCTCCAGGCCGCGCGCAAGGCCGCGCTGCAGGCCATCAAGGCCCTGCACGGCGAGGCAAGCAAGCTGATCGTGGACAACCGGCGGCGCGGCGAGTTCTCGGCCGTCAACCGGGCCGTCCGCTCCCGGGTGCTTCGCGGCCCGCAGCGAGAGAAGATGTACGCCCACTTCGTGGATCTGCTGCTGGCGGCGCTGGGCCCGGCGGTCCGCGACATGGCAGAGAACGAGTTCGAAGAGGGCATCATCATCCGCCAGAAGGGCGTCGACAAGCTCACCAAGCAGTTCGCCGCCGATATCCTCGCCGGCCTGCGGCGGGACATCGAGAAGACCGTCGGCAAGGCCAAGTTCGACGAGATCATCTTCCACGGCGGCAGGAACCCTTACAAGAGCAAGGTCACCGGGCAGAGCTGCGCGCCCGACAAGGCCGACATCGAGCGCGACGAGAAGGCCCTCCAGGCCATCCTGGCCCGCTGGCCGGCCGAGCCGAAGGCCTACCCCCAGGCCCGGGCCGAGATCATCGCCCGCCACTTCCGGGCCGCCGTCGAACGCGTCGTCAAGGAGCTGCTGGCGCGCCTCCTGGAGGAGGGGCGGATGCGCAGGGACTTCTACGCCTCCGTGGAATCGGTGGACTACACCGACAAGGTCGCCCAGAGGCTGCACGCCCGGGCGCGGGCGCTGGCGGGTCGGGGTCAGGACCTTGCCCGGCTGACGGAGGAGGGCGTGCCGGACACCTCCGCGCCCATGATCGCGCTGATGTTCGGGGCGGCCAAGGGGCACGGGGCGTCGCTGGAGCCGACGCTGGCCGGCATGGTTCCCGGCTACCACTCGGGCGCCCGCCCGGAAGTGGCGCTTCGCGGCGGCCGGCCGAGGCTGCCTCCGACGCCATACCCCTGGGCCCGCGTCACCCAGCCGGAAGTCAAACCCGACTTCCGCTCCCCCTGCTGGGAGGGCATTCCCTTCCTGGCCAACTTCCCCCGGCTGGACGGCGACCTGAGAGACTGGGGGAAGATACGCCCGCTGCTGCTGCGGAAGGCCCGGAAACGCTACCCCGGGCCCGAAGAGCCCATCCTCCTGTACGCCGCCTGGAACTACCAGGGGTTCTTCTTCGGCTACCACATGCCGGAGCCGGCGTACCGGTTCGCCTACCCGCGGATGTACCACCGCCAGAAGGACGTCACCGGCATCATCATCGAGCACACCTCCGTCACCGGGTGGGCCTACACCAGCGACTACTTCCGGATGATGTTCGACACCCTCGACGCCCGCGGCGAGACCCGAGGCGAGCCGCACACACAGGAGTTCGTCATCTTTCCCCGCGGCACGGAGCACAACCCCAACGTCCCCGGCATCGAGCGGGTCGTCAAGAGCACCCGCGACGCGGTGCTCCGCGGGCCCTGGGGCGGGCACGTGGTCAGTTCGGCCAAGGTGTACCTGCCCCAGCCCGGCCCGGACGAGGGGCCCGACGGCACCGGGCCCTACCGCGTGACCAAGTTCGCCAAGGACGGATACACCGTTGAGGCCTTCCTCCCCCGCAGCCTGTTCAAGATGCCGGTCTTCGCCCCCGGGTGGTGGATCGGGTTCGACTGCGTGGTGGCGTTCGGCGCCCAGCCTCGCGGCTGGGGCCCGGACCTGCACGGGAAGATCTGGTGCCCCATCTACAGGCGGCGCGGGCGGATGCGCAAGGACGTGCCCTTGCAGTGGGGCGACCTGCTGCTGCTGGGGACCGACCCGCGCCTGGCCGTGCAGAACGCCGACGCCCAGGCCTCGCTGACCACCGCCGTCGTCCCCGGGCATTCCTACCTGGTCACGGTCATCGACCCCGACCGCAACGTCCACGTGACCGCCGAGGACACCCTCGTCGTCAGCGCCGAGGTCATCAGTGGCACAGGCTTAGAACCTGTGCCGCCCGCCGCCAACACCGACGACGTGGAGGTCTACATCCTCAAGGAGACCGGCAAGAACACCAGCGTCTTCCGCGGTTACGTGGACACCCAGCCCGGCCGGGGGAGGCAGGTCCAGGGCGTCCTGGAGCTCATGCCCGGCCAGGAGCTCCGGCTGGGCTACGTGGACCTGGCCAACGCGGAAGGCCGGCGCAACGTCATCTACCGTCTGAACCTCCCCGTTGTCGCCGGCCTGACCACGCTTCTGGCAGCCGGCCCGTAGTATTGCCTCAAGATTGAATCCACCGGTGCCACGGTCAAGGGCACGTTGTTCGTGACCTTGGCCGTGACGCCGCCCGGCCAAGCAAACGACGCTTGACCGAGGCACCGCTCCGGTCAAAGATCGGCGGCCCTTGCGAGGCTGGTTCGTGTTCATATAGCACCGGCGGAGGGAGGTGTGTGCGCAGAGCCGGGATCACTCGTGACGGGTGGCGTTGGATGTCGGAAGACACGCCAAGACGGAGCGGGCGGCCGAGCCGCAACTGGCGCCGGAAGTGGAAGCGGGTCCCCGCGGCGCGGCGTCGCGAGGCGGCGGCGGCGCTGGGGGATGTCTTCCTGCGCCGGAAGCAGCGCGGCGGGGCGATCCTCCTGGTGCTGCTGCTGTGCGGCGCGGGACTGCACGCCGCGCTGCTGCCGTACTTCGAGACGGGCCAGGCCAAGGACATCCTCCACCTGGTCGGGAAGGACTCCTACATCCGCAAGGTCGTCCAGACCGAGCGCGCCAAGCAGGTCTCCAAGGGCCTCGCCCGCCGCATCACCATGCCCCCGCCCCCGCCGGTGCCCGAGGCGGTGGTCAACACCACCCTCGCGGAGGAGCTGACCACAGACATCCAGCGGGTGATCGGCGACACGCTGGACGTGAAGGTGACCTCGAAGCTGACTGGGGAGGTCACGGCCAGCCTGCGCGAGGAGCTGGCGGCGGCCGCCAAGAGCATCACCGACGGCAAGCTGACGGCCCAGCAGATCAAGGCCCTCCAGGACCGGTTCAAGCGGAAGGCCCACCGGCGGACGGTGGCGGCGCTGCGGCGGCACCGGGAGGAGACCCAGGTGCGGCGGGCGCAGCTCAGCGTGGAGCAGTGGTACGAGCAGCGGGTCTCGCGGACGCTGCGGCACCGGATCAAGTTTCAGCTTTATTACGCCTGGGGGCACTTCTACGCCGGGGCGTGGAGCTTCCTCCACGGCAAGACCCAGGCCAGGAAGGTCAAGTCGCTGGCAGGGCTGCTGTCCGGGAGGCACGGCTACGGTCAGCTTGGCGGGCGGCCCCTCGGGCGGGGGTGGAGGCTGCTGCCGGACTGGCCCAAGCCCAGCCTGCAACAGGCGCAGGCCCTCCGCAAGGTGCTGGAGTACATCCACGGGCAGAGCCACTACGCCCCCACCTGGGACAGCTCCCTGCTGGGTTACATCGACAGCTACTACCCCCACCGACGCGAAGAGATCATCGAGAAGCACGCCAAGAAGATGGCCGCGGCCTGGAAGCAGCTCTTCGACCGGGTCCAGGCCTACCAGGCCCGCGCCGAGGGCGGCGCCACCGACGCGGAGCTGGCCGGCGCCCAGAAGGACTGCCTGGCTCACATCAAGGCCCTGGGCCAGAGGGCGGCCAAGGTCCTGCTCAGCGGCGAGCAGGGGGTGCGCTCCCAGACCATCAACCGCACCGTCCGCTCGCGCGTGCTCCGGGGCCCCGGGCGCGAGGCGGCCTACAAGCTGTACGTGCGGCTGATGCTGGACGGGCTGGCCCCGGCCGTCCGCGACATGGCCGAGAACGAGTTCCAGGAGGGGATCATCATCCGCAGGAAGGGCGTTGACAACGTCGGCAAGCAGTTCGCCGAGAAGATTCTCACCCTGCTGCGGCGAGACATCGAGGAGACCTTCTCCAAGCGGATGTTCGACGACCGCGTCTTCGACTGCCGCGGGAACCCGTACAAGAGCCGGCTGACGGGCAAGTCGTCTCCTCCCGGCAAGGAGGACATTGCCCGGGACGAGAGCGCCCTCAAGAGCGTGCTGGCGGGCTGGCCGAAGGAGGGGCAGGCCTACGCCGCCGCCCGGACGAAGCTGCTCGAGGAGCGCTTCGGCGAGGCCGCCGCCCGCGTGGCCAAGGCGCTGCTGGATCGGCTGCTGGACGAGGGGCGGATGCGGCGGGACTTCTACGCGTCGGTGGAGTCGGTGGACTACACCGACAAGGTCGCCCTGCGGCTCCAGGCTCGGGCCCGGGCCCTGGGCGGGCGCGGGCAGGACCTGGCGCAACTCACCGACGAGGGCGTGCCGGACGCCTCCGCTTCGATGGTGGCGCTGCTCATCGGCGCCTCCAAGGGGCACGGCGCCAGCCTCCAGCCCGTCCTGGCCGGGATGATCCCCGGGTACGTCAACGACAGCCGCGTCGAGGCCGCCCTCCGCGCCGGGCCGCCGCAGCTCCCGCCCGCGCCCTACCCCTGGGCCCGCGTCACCCAGCCGGAAGTCCGGCCCCCGTTCCAATCGCTCGCCTGCGACGGCATTCCGTTCCTGGCCAACTTCCCCCGCCTGGACGGCGACCTGACCGACTGGGGCAAGATCCGCCCGCTGCTGCTACGCAAGGTGTATCCGCACTGGCCCGGGCCGGACGAGCCCATCCTGCTCTACGCCGCCTGGAACTACCAGGGGTTCTTCTTCGGCTACCACGTCGCCGAGCCGGCGCATCGGTTCGCCTACCCGGGGATGTGGCGAGGATACAAGGAGACGACGGGGGTGGTTCCGCGGCGGGCCCCCAGCAGCGGGTGGGCGTACTCGGGCGATCACTTCCGGATGCTGTTCGACACGCTGGACGCCCGCGGCGAATGGCGCGGCGAGCGGCACACCCAGGAGTTCGTCATCCTTCCCCGCGGCACGGAGAAGCACCCCAACATCCCGGGCATCGAGCGGATCATCAAGAGCGTCCGCGACGCCCATCCCCGCGGGCCCTGGGGCGGACAGGCCGTGGACTACACCCGAATCTTCCTGCCGCAGCCCTCGCTGGCCCAGGGGCCCGACGGCACCGGCCCCTTCCGCGCCACCCGGTTCGCCAAGGACGGCTATAGCGTGGAGGTCTTCCTGCCGCGGAGCCTCTTCAATGTCCGTGTCTTCGCACCCGGGTGGTGGATCGGCTTCGACTGCGTGGTCGCCATGGGCAGGCAGACGCGGAGGTACCTGCACGGGCAGGTCTGGGGGCCGCTCTGGCGCCGGCGCGGGCACATGCGGAAGGAGCGCCCGGACGAGTGGGGCGACCTGCTGCTCTTGGGGACGGACCCCCGGCTGGCGGTGCAGGACGCCGGCGGGGCCGGCTCGCTGAGCACGGGGATCGTGCCGGGCCACTCCTACCTGCTGACGGTGATAGACCCGGACCGCAACATCCACCTCACCGCTCGGGACGCCGTGGTCGTCAGCGCCGAGGTCATCGGTGGCACAGGTTTAGAACCTGTGCCCACCAACGTGCCCACCGACGACGTGGAGGTCTACATCCTCAAGGAGACCGGAAAGAACACCAGCGTCTTCCGCGGGTACGTCAACACCCAGCCCGGCGGCGGGCGGAAGGTTCAGGGCGTGCTGGAGCTGATGCCGGGCCGGCAGGTGCAGTTCGGCTACGTGGACCTGGCCAACGCGGAAGGCCGGCGCAGCGTCATCTATCGTCTGAACCTCCCCGTCGTCGCGGGGCTGACCACGCTTCTGGCAGCCGGCCCGTAGTGCACGGTCAACATGGAACTTTCGCGTGCCACGGCTGCGCCTTTTGCAGCCGTGCCTCCTCTGGGGCGCGCACGGCTGCACACAACGCAGCCGTGGCACCCATAGATTCAAAGTGGAGAGTACGCTAGTCCGCCAACGCCCGGAGTTGCCCTCACGCCGGAGCGGCGCCCGGGAGCCTTGGGGGGAATGCGGCAAGCTGGCTATTGCCGGGAAGGCGCCACGGCGTTTTGAGCAGGCGTTGTCATTCCCCCGGTCCCATCGCGGCGCGGGCGGGGTGCGGTCGGCGAAAATCGCCGGTCGGTTGGAGGCTGCGTCGTGTTCATATAGCAATGGACGGCGGTTGCGATCTGCGCAGAGGCCTGACCCGTTGCAGCGGGCGGTGGTGAATGTCGGCGGAAACGGCAAGAGAAGGCGGGCGGACCGGCCGGAACTGGCGCCGGAAGTGGAAGCGAACCCCCGTCGCGCGGCGTCGCGAGGCGGCGGCGGCGCTGGGGGACGTCTTCCTGCGCCGGAAGCAGCGCGGCGGGGCGATCCTCCTGGTGCTGCTGCTGTGCGGCGCGGGACTGCACGCCGCGCTGCTGCCGTACCTCCAGACCGGCCAGGCCAGGGACATCCTGCGCATCGCCGGGAAGGACTCGTACATCCGGCAGGTGGTGCAGAAGGAGCGGGCGGTTCGCGTGGCCAGGGGCCTGGCCGAGCGGATCACCATGCCTCCGCCCCCCCCGGTGCCCGAGGCGGTGGTCAACACCACCCTGGCCGAGGAGCTGACCACCGACATCGACCGCGTGATCGGGGGGATGCTGGGCGTGGACGTCACCGCTCAACTGAAGGGGGAGGTTGCGGCGAGCATGCGCGACGAGCTGGCGGCGGCGGCCAAGAGCATCACCGACGGGCAGCTCTCCGCCCGCCAGATCCGCGACCTCCAGGACGAGTTCAGGCGGAAGGCGCACCGGCGGACGGTCGGGGCGCTGAGGCGCCACCGCGAGAAGACGCAGGTCACCCACGCCAAGATGAGCGTCAAGGGGTGGTACGACAGTCAGGTCTCCAAGACCCTCACCGGGCGGATGAAGCAGGCGCTGTTCGGGGGGCGGGGGCTGTGGGGGCATGGGTGGAACAAGCACGGGCACTGGGCGTTTCTACAGGGGGCGTTCGCTGCCAAGCTCGCGCAGTTGGGCAGGCTCGCCCAGGCCACCCACTACGACCCCCACGGGCGCATCGGCGGCAAGCCGACCGGGGGCCACTCGAGGCTGCTGCCGGACTGGCCCAGGCCCACCGCCCGCCAGGCCGGGGGCCTCATCGCCGTGCTTACCTACATCCACCAGTCGTGGGACGCGGCCGTGGCCGGGCACGTGGATTCGTTCTACCCGCACCGCCGGGAGGAGGTCACCGGCAAGCATGTCGGCAAGCTGCCGGGGCTGTGGGAGAAGCTGTGGGCCCAGGCCGAGGCCTTCCGCGCCCGGGCCGAGAACGGCGCGAGCGAGAAGGCCCTGCTGGCGGGGCGGGAGGAGTGCTTCCGGACGATGAAGGCGCTGTGCGCGGCGTGCGCGCCGCTGGCGGTGCCGTCGCAGGAGCTGGGGGCGTACCGCGCGGTCAACCAGGCCGTCCGCAGCCGGGTCCTCCGCGGGCCCGCCCTCCCGAAAATGTACAAGCGCTTCGTGGGCAACGTGGTGGGGCAGCTTGCCCCGGCCATGCGCAACCTGGCCGAGAATGAATTCGGCGAGGGGATCATCATCCGCAAGAAGGGCATCGACGACGTCTCCAAGCAGTTCGCCGAGGAGGTCGTCAGCCTGCTCCGCCGGGACATGGAGAAGATGATTCCGCTGGCGCGCTTCGCGGACATGGTCTTCGAGGGCCACTACTGCAATCCGTACCGGAGCAAGGTCACCGGCGAGCGGGGCCCGCCCTCCGCCGAGGACATCCGCCGCGACGAGGCGGCGCTGAAGAAGATCGTGGCCTCCTGGCCGAAGCCGATGAGGGCCTACCCGCTGAAACGGGGGGAGGCCATCGCTCGCGAGTTCGCCGAGAACGTGGACCGGATCACGGATGAGCTGCTGTCGCGCTTCGTCGAGGACGGCCGGCTGCGGCGGGGTTTCTACGCCGCCGTGGAGTCGGTGGACTACACCGACAAGGTACAGCAGCGGCTGCGTGCGCGTGCGCGGGCATTGGCGGGTCGTGGTCAGGACATGGCCCGGCTGACGGACGAGGGCGTGCCGGACTCCTCCGCCTCGATGGTCGCGCTGCTGTTGGGGGCGGCCAAGGGGCACGGCGCCACTCTCCAGCCGGTGCCGGCCGGTATGGCCCCCGGATACGTGGCCGACCGCAGCTTCGAAGCGGCCGTGCGCGCCGGCCCGCCGCAACTGCCCCCGGCCCCGTATCCCTGGGCTCGCATCACCCAGCCGGAGGTCGCCCCGCCATTCGAAGCCATCCGCTGCGAGGGCATCCCCTTCCTTGCGAACTTCCCCCGGCTGGACGGGGACCTGAGCGACTGGGGGAGGATCCGCCCGCTGGTGATGCAGAAGATCCCGGGGCGCGGGGGGCTCGATCAGCCGATCCTCGTCTACGCCGCCTGGAATTACCAGGGGCTCTTCTTCGGCTACCACGTCAGGCAGCCGGCTTACCGGTACGCCTGGCCGGGGCTGGCTCCGGGTCAGTACCTGTGGCGATACTACAAGGAGACCACGGGGGTGATCCCCCGGCGGGCGCCGACCTACCACTGGGCCTACACGGGGGACTACCTGCGGCTGCTCTTCGACACGGTGGACGCGCGGAGCGAGTGGCGCGGCGAGCCGTACACCCAGGAGTTCCTCATCCTGCCTCGGGGGACGGAGATGCACCCGAACATCCCCGGGATCGAGAGGCGGATCACGTCGATGCGGGACTGCCAGCGCCGGGCCGCCGGGCATGGCATGGTCAAGGCGATCAACACGATCTTTCCCCCGCAGCCGGCGCTCCAGGAGGGGCCCGACGGCACCGGGCCCTTCCGGGCCGTCCACTTCGCCAGGGACGGGTACACCGTGGAGGTCTTCCTGCCGAGGACCCTCTTCACCGTGCCGGTGTTCGCCCCGGGGTGGTGGATCGGGTTCGAGTGCATCGTGGCGGTGGGCCGGCAGGGCCGCCGGCCCCACGGGCGCATCTGGGCCAACCCGAGCTGGAACCCCTACCTGGAAATGGGCGGGAAGGACCGCCCGAACACCTGGGGCGACCTGCTGCTTCTGGGGACCGACCCCCGCCTGGCGGTGCAGGACGCCGCTGGGCGGGCGCCGCTGAGCACCGGGGTGGTCCCCGGGCACTCCTACCTGGTCACGGTCATCGACCCGGACCGCAACGTGCACCTGACCGCCGAGGACAGCGTGGTCGTCAGCGCGGAGGCGCTCGGTGGCACAGGTTTAGAACCTGTGCCCGCCAACGACGTCGAGGTCTACATTCTCAAGGAAACGGGCAGGAACACGAGCGTGTTCCGCGGGTACGTGAACACGCAGCCGGGGAGCGGGCGCAAGGTGCAGGGCGTGCTGGAGCTGATGCCGGGCCAGCAGGTGCAGTTCGGGTACGTCGACCTGGCCAACGCCGAAGGGCGGCGCAGCGTCGTGTACCAGTTGCGGCTGCCGGTTTTGGCGGGACTGTCCAGGCCGCTGCTGGCAAGGACAAAATGATTCCCGGGACGGGTGAAAGTTGGTGAAGTCTGAATCCATCGGCAGCACGGGACGCGGAGGCAATGCATGAAACCGTTGTCATGTTTCGGTATTTTGATGGTTATGGCGGGTGCGGTGGCGGGGGGGTGCCGGCGTGGGCGGCCGGCGGCGACGGCGCCGGCGGCGCGGGAGGAGGAGCCGGCGACCCGGCCCGCCCCCGACGCGCCCGAGGTGCCCCTGGACGTGGACGAGGAGGCGCTGGTCTCGAAGGTCCTCGTCAAGGACACCACCGTCGCCGAGCGGCACAAGAAGGCGAAGTACCGGGCGGACCCCCTTCTGCCGGCCGGTGCGGTAACCGGCGTGTGCTACGTCCCCTCGGCCAAGGGCGTCTACGTCCCCCGCGATCTGCCCATCTGGCCTGCCGGCGAGAACGCCATCCGCGACCCGGCCGAGGGGGAGCTGGCCTATTATGAAAAGCACGCGCCTCGCCGCCTGCACCCGCTGGGGCGGGGGCGGTGGAACGGCGCACAACGCTTCGGCGTCGGGCAGACGGTCCTCATCTTCCGGGGCATCAAGAGCGGCCGGAGGCCCCGGCTGAGCCGGCCGAGCTTCGTCGTCAACTACCGCAACGGCAACATCGAGGTCCCCCAAGCAGGCTATAACCACGGGCGGGGGAACATCTGCTTCGCCCCGCGGTTCGAGCGAATCCTCTTCGCCAACACGGAGTTCTTCGCCTGCCGGATCGAGGTCCGGCACGCCGAGAGCGGGAAGGTGTTCTTCGAGGCGAAGCTGCCCGGCTACCGCGACCCGAAGCACCCGGGGGCGCGGTACGGCGAGAAGTGGGGCATGGTGCCGCTGAGGCTGGTGCAGACGCGGGCGCTGATGGAAACGGGGATGTACACGATCACGTGCAGGAAGCACCCGTGGCACAAGGCGTACCTGTTCGTGGTGGACAATCCGTACGTCTGCGTCAGCTCTTTAGGCCTCTGGGGCAAACCGAGCGGGTCGTTCGCCGTCCAGGGCATCCCCGAGGGCGAGTACAAGGTGGACGTCTGGCACCCGGAGTACGAGTTGGTCAAGAAGACCTTCACGGTCAAGATCCACGCCGACAAGACGACGGAGTTGCCCATCGAGTTCAAGCCGCCGCCGCTCCTGAAGAGCCCCATCGTGCCCACGACGCACGACGTCCGGCAGTGGGTCTGCGCCGGGCCGTTCGAGAACCGCGACGTCCTCATCCACCCGCCGGAGAAAGAGCGGCAGAAGATCGACTTCAACGCGACGTACAAGGGGCTGAAGGGCGCGGAGGTCCGCTGGCAGCCCATCAACGCCGACGCCCGCGGCGTGGTTTCCGTCTGGGGGCAGTTGGCCGAGAAGCCGTTCGACTCGGCCTGGTACCTGGCGGCGGAGATCGCCTCGCCCACGGCCCAGCCGGTGACCTTCGGCGTGGGCATGACCGAGGGGGGCAAGCTGTGGATCAACGGCGAGCTGGTGCACACGCGCCACGGCGCACACAATAACCCGTGGGGGAGCAAGAACGAGCGGTACCTTGCGTGGAAGCTCAAGGCGGGCACGAACGCCCTGCTGGCCCGGCTGGGGACGTTCCGCGCGGCCAGATGCGGCATGTCCCTGACGTACCGGGGGGAGGGGCTGAAGGTGGTCCGCCCGGGTGGTCCTCGGCTGGCGGCGGGGTACGTCCCCGACGCGGCGGCGCCCTCGGGGGTGCTGAAGGGCCTGTGCTACGTCCCTTTCGACAAGCCGGTGCACCTGCCGCGGCTGTCGCAGTTGGACCTGTCCGGGCCGCTGGCGCTGAAGGCCCCGGCCGAGGGCGAGCTGGAGCACTACACCGGCCCGCGGCGCCCGGCGCGGGGCGTGCTGCTGAGCGCGTTCGATCCGAAGCAGAAGCGCTACGGCGTCCGCGACGCGGTGGTGATGCTGAAGGACGTGCGGACGGGCCGGCGGCCCCGGCTGCTGCCGGCGAAGTTCAGGATCGACGGCGGGATCGGCGACCTGCGCGTCGTGCTCGTACATTACGAGCCGAGGTACAGCCGCGACATGATCGGCTTTCACCCGCCGGGCAAGCCGCTGGTCCTGGCCGCCACCGACGTGTTTGGCTATGAGCTCCTCCTGAAGCAGGCCGCGTCCGGGGCGGTGGTGTCGTCCACGCCGGTGCCCGCCTACAAGGACAAGTACTTCCCCGCCCAGCCGCACGACCCCGCCCGGGGGGGCATGTCCGCCCCGGTGGAGACGTTCCTCGCCCCGGTCAAGGACCCGGGGCGATACCTGCTGACCGGCAAGCGGCACCCGTGGGTCCGGGCGCACCTGTTCGTGGCGACCCACCCCTACGTGGGGGTGACCGACAGCCTCGGCGGGTTCACGATGGCCGACGTCCCCGCCGGCAAGCACACCGTCGAGGTCTGGCACCCGGACTTCCAGCCGGAAAAGAAGACCTTCGAGGTCGAGATCGCCCCGGGCAAGGAGACGCTGCTGAACGTGCCGTTCAAGGTCCCGGAGGTCCTCTCCAAGCCGCCGATGCGCACCGATCAGGCCATCATCGAGTGGGTCTGCGTGGGCCCCTTCAAGGCCGCCCACGAGAAGCCCAATCCGCCGGAAGAGAAGGCGGACTTCAAGGCCGAATATCCCCGCAAGGGCCGGAGCTCCCTCCGGTGGCGGCGCGTGAACGCCGACCGGAACGGATACCTCGACCTGTACAGGCTCATCGGCCGGTACCACTCGGCGGGCACCTGGTACCTGGCGGCGGTGATCGACTCGCCGAAGGACCAGTTGTTGACGCTCGGCGTGGGGGCCGTGGAGACGGTGAAGATATTCCTTAACGGCAAGTGTATCTACGATCGGCCATACCACCGCGGGTGGCGTAAAGACGAGGACTACGTCCTGGGGGACCTGAAGGCCGGCGGGAACGTGCTGGTGGTCAAGCTGACGCACACCCGGCAGGGGCCGGCGCTGTCGGTCACGTTCAAGGCCGCCGGGGCCAAGGCCGCCGTGCCGCCCGACCCGGCCCTGCTGCCGCCGTACATCCGCGACGACAGGCTGCCGGCGGGGCAGTTGAAGGGCGTCTGCTACGTTCCTTTCGAGAAGGACGTTCCGCTCCCGCGGCGGTTCCCGCTGGACCTGAGCGGGCCAAAGGGCGTCCGCCGGCCCGCCGAAGGCGAGGTGCCGTTCTTCCAGAGGAACCTCCCGGCGGGCGTGGTCCCGCTGGGTCGGTTCGACGAACCGAACAAGCGCTACCCGGTCGCCCAGGCCGCCCTGATCCTCCGCGACGTCAAGAGCGGGCGGCGCTTCCCGCTCCAGCCCACCGGCCTGACCGTCAGCTACGGAAGCAGCCAGCCGGAGACCGCCCAGAACCAGAACTACGGCTCCGGCCAGATCGCCTTCGGGCGGACGGGCGAGTCGGTGGCCCTGGCCACGGGCGAGGTCTTTCCCGCCCACCTGGTGCTGACCAAGGCGGGCGCGGCCAAGAGCGCCTGCGAGGTCGGGCTCAAGGCCTACGCCGACAGCCGATACCCGGGCAAGTGCTACGGGCAGATTCAGCACATGCACCTGCCCCGGCCCGTCTCGACCCCGCCCATCGCCGAGCCGGGGAGGTACCTCCTGACCTGCCGGCGCCACCCGTGGCGGCGGGGGCACCTGTTCGTGGTGCATCACCCGTACGTGGGCGTCAGCGACGGCGGCGGGCGGTTCACGATGGACGAGGTGCCCGCGGGCAAGTACACCCTGGAGGTCTGGCACGCGGACTTCGAGGCGGTCAAGCCCGCCGCCGAGGTCCAGATCGCCGCCGGCAAGCCGGCCGAGGTCAAGATCGAGTTCAAGCCGCCGGCCGTTCTGACCAACCCCCCGCCCGTCCCGGAGATGACGATCGACCAGTGGGCGGGCATCGGGCCGTTCCAATATGCCGACAAGCCCGCCGAGCCGCACCCGCCGGAAAAGGGGATCGACTTCAAGGCCGCCTGCGAAGGCAAGGGCAAGGCCCGCGTGCGCTGGCGGCTGCTGAAGTCCGACGCCGCCGGCCTGCTGAACCTGAGCGCCCTGGCGGGGGAGAAGGTCCGGCAGAGCACCTGGTACCTGGCCGCGCTGCTGGAGGCGCCGAGGTCTCGGCGGGTGGTGTTCGGAGTGGGCTCCCCGGAGATGGCGAAGGTGTGGCTGAACGGGAAGCTCATCTGCGACTGGCCCCACCGCACCAATTCCTGGGCGAAGAACCAGGACTACGTCGTCGGGAACCTCCAGGCCGGGCGCAACACGCTGCTGGTCCGCGCCGACTGCCTCGACCGCAACTGCGGGGCGTTCATCACCTACGACGCCAAGGACGTCAAGGCCACCGTCCCGCCGGATCGCCACCTGCGCGAGGGCTACGTCCACGACCCCACCGTGGCGGGCGGCAGGCTGACGGGCGCCTGCTACGTGCCGTTCGACAAGCCGGTGCACATTCCCCGGCTGGTGCAGTTGGAGCTGAGCGGGGCGATGGCGCTGGCGAGCCCGCAGGAAGGGGAGCTGGCGCGATACCGCGGTCCTCATCGCCCGGCCCGGGGGGTGCGGCTGGGGGGCTTTGACGCCGGGCGGAAGCGCTACGGCGTCCGCCACGCGGCGGTGGTCCTGCCGGGGATTCGCTCCGGCCGGCGGCTCCCGCTGAAGCCAAACGCCTTCCAGGTCGATCCCCACACCGGGCAGCTCCGCGTCGTCTCCGAGGGCCACAACTACAGCCGGGGGTCGATCGCCTTCACCCCCACCGGCGAGGACCTCGCCCTGATCGCCGCGGACATCTTCAACTATCACTTCCTGCTCCAGCACGTGGGGACGGGCAAGCCCGCGTTCGACGGTGCGGTGGGGGCGTACAAGGACCCCAAGCATCCGGGTCTGCCCTACAACCCGCACCGGTCCGGGATGGCCCGGGCCAAGACGGTCCGGATGGGCCCGATCGTCTATCCCGGTCGGCACCTGCTCAGCGCCACCCGCCGCCCCTGGTGCCGGGGGCACGTCTTCGTCGCCGACAACCCCTACGTCGCCGCCACCGACGCCGGGGGCAGCTTCGCCGTCGACGACCTGCCCCCCGGCAAGCACGTCGTCGAGATCTGGCACCCGGACTTCGAGCCGGTCAAGAAGATCCACCAGATCGAGATCGCCGCCGGGAAGACCACGGAGCTGAACGTGGCCTTCAAGGTCCCCGACGCCCTCTCCCGCCCGCCGGTCTACGCCGACCGGACGATCATCGAGTGGCTGTACGCCGGTCCGTTCGTCCGCGGGCACGAGACCGTGTATCCGCCGGAGCAGACGCTCGATCTGTCGGCCGACTACGAGACCAAGCACGGCGCGGTCACGCCCGTAGCCGGCAAGAAGCGGGTCCGGTGGCAGCGCGTCAACGCCACCCGCGACGGGCGCGTGGACCTGTGGCGGGCCGTCGGCCCCTACGTCCGCGACGCCACCTGGTACGCCTACGCCGAGATCGCCTCGCCCGCCGACCAGCCCGTCACCCTGGCCGTCGGTTCCTCGGAGCAGTGCCGGCTCTTCCTCAACGGCCGCCTGATCTACGAATACGCCGCCGGCCACAGGTGGCGAAAGGACGACGACGTCGTCCTTGCCCCCCTGAAGGCCGGGCGAAACGTCCTGCTCGCGAAGATCACCGCCAGCGGCGAGCCCAGCGTCTCGGTCTCCTTCAAGGCCGCCGGCGCAAAGTGCTCCGTCCCGCAGGACGCGCGCTTTCGCCCGAGGTACATCCGCGACGACCGCAAGCCCGCCGGCAACCTGCAAATCCACTGCTACGTCCCCTTCCCCAAGCAGGTCCCGCTGCCGCCGTGCTGGCCGATGAGGCCCGCCGGTCGATACGCCATCCGAAAGCCGACCAAGGGAGAGCTGGCGCATTTCGAGACCGACGTCCCCACGAGGCCCGTGTGGCTGGGGCGGTTCGACGCCGTGAAGAAGCGCTACCCCGTCATCCAGGCGGCGCTGATGCTCCGCGGCGTCACCAGCGGGGGGCGCTCCCCGCTTCAGCCCACCGGGTTCACCGTCAACTACGCCAGCAGCCAGCTTGCGACCGGCCGGGAGGTGAACTACGGCCGGTACGACTTCGCCTTCGCCCCGACGGGCGTGCCGCTGGGGCTGTCCACCGGCGAGGTCTTCGGCGCCGAGCTGGTGCTGGCCGCCGGCGGGAGGGCCTTCGGGCAGTATCCCCTCCCCGCCTACGAGGACAAGCGCTTCGAGGGCAAGGGCTACGGCGAGGTGGGCGGGATGAGCCACCCCAAGGGCGTCGCCACCGCGCCGCTGCCCGCCGGGAGCTTCACCCTCACCTGCAAGCGCCACCCCTGGAAGCGGGCCGATCTGGTCGTCTCCGACCACCCCTACGTCGGGCTGACCGACGGCGCGGGCAACGTACGGCTCGACAACGTCCCCGCCGGAAAGCACACCCTCGATGTCCTCCACGGCGAGTTCCGCCCGGTCAAGCGGAAACTTCCCGTCGAGGTCGCCGCCGGAAAGACCACCAGCGTGGAGATCGCCTTCCAGCCGCCGGCGTTCCTCTCCCGGCCCCCGGCCACGCCGCAGCAGCACGCGGCCCAGTGGGCCTGCGTCGGGCCCTTCCCCCAGGACCACACCCAGCAAAGGGCCTACCCGCCCGAGAAGGACCTCGCCAAGGGCATCGACTTCAAGGCGGTGTACGAGGGCGGGGACCCGGCCCGGCTGGGGAAGGAGAAGACGAAGGTTCCCTGGCGGCTGTACAACGCCGACCGCGACGGGCTGCTGAACCTCAGTGCCCAGCTCGCCGACCTGACCAGCTCCACCGTCTGGTACGCCGCCGCCACGCTGACTTCGCCGCGCGACCAGAAGGTGCTCTTCGGGCTGGGCACGCCGGAGGCCTCGAAGGTCTGGATCAACGGCGAGCTGGCCCGCTACTGGCCTCACCGCACCGGGAGCGGCGCCGGCAACCAGGGCTACTTCCTCGCGCCGCTGAAGCGCGGGGCCAACCCCCTGCTGGTGCGGGTCAACTCGATCGGGCACAACGCCATGACGAAGCTCACCTGGGAGACGCCGCAGGTCAAGGCGGCGGCCCCCCCCGGCCGGCACCTCGTCCGCCCGTACATGTGGGCCGACACCCCCGCCGTCGGAACCGTCAAGGGCGTCTGCTACGTCCCCTTCGACAAGCCGGTGCACATCCCGCGGATGGTGCAGATCGCCGGCGTGGCCGTGCGCGGCCCGGAGAAGGGCGAGGGCGAGTATTACGCCGGCCCCGGGCGCCCGGGCAGGCCCGTCTGGCTGGGGCGCTTCGACGCGGCCAACAAGCGCTACGCCGTGCGCAGGGCCGTGCTCGTCGTCCAGGGCGTCCGCGCGGGCCGGCGGCTGCCCCTTCGGCCGATGCGGCTCCAGGTGAACCCCGGCTGCGGGTGGATCGAGACGTACTCTCGCGGGGTCAACTACAGCAGCGACCTGGTCGCCTTCACCCCGGTCGGCGAGAGGGTGGAGCTGATGGCAACGGACGTCTTCGGCTACCACCTCCAGGTCGCCGACGCCGCCGGCAAGGTCGTCTCCCAGACGCCGCTGGAGGCCTACAAGGACGAGAAACGCCCCCGCCAGCCTTACCGCTCCGGCATGGCGGCGCCGAAGGTCGTCGCCCTCCCGGCCATTGACCGACCCGGGCGATTCCTGCTCACCTGCAAGCGACACCCGTGGGTGCGCGGGCACCTGTTCGCCTCCCACCACGCCTACGTCGCCCTCAGCGACGACGGCGGGAACTTCGCCATCGACTCGCTCCCCGTGGGCAGGCACACCGTGGCGGTCTGGCACCCGGACTTCGCCCCGGCCGCCGCCAGCTTCCAGGTCCACGTCGCCGCCGACAAGCCCGCCGAGGTCAAGGTGCCCTTCAAGGTCCCCCCCCTCCTCGCCCGGGCCGTTCCCTACACCGACCAGGCGATCATCGAGTGGGTCTTCGCCGGCCCGTTCGATCGGGACCACTACAAGCCCTTCCCGCCCGAGCAGAAGACCGACTTCCGCGCCCGGTACGAGGGCGCCGGCAAGGCCCCCGTCGCCTGGCGGCGCGTCAACGCCGACCGCAAGGGCTACCTGAACCTGCTGAGGTACTCCGGCAGGTCGGCGGGCCCGTCCACCTGGTACTGCGCCACGCTGCTGAACTCCCCGCGACCCCAGCCCGTCACCCTCGGCGTGGGGTCCTCGGAGCAGTGCCGCCTCTGGCTGAACGGCACGCTCATCTACGACCGCCCGGACGGGCACGGGTGGTCCAAGGATGAGGACATCGTCAAGGGCGCGCTCAAGGCCGGCGCCAACGTCCTGCTCGCCAAGCTCACCCGGCACGGCGGCGGGCCGGAGCTGTCCGTCGCCTTCAAGGCCCCCGGCGCCAAGGCCGCCCCGCCCCCCGACGCCCGACTCCGCCCGCCGTACCTCTGGGACGACCGCGCCAAGACCGCCCAGCTCCACGTCCGCTGCTACGTCCCCTTCGACAAGCAGGTCGCCCTGCCGTCCCAACTGCCCCTGGCGCTGACCGGGGCCAACGCGATCCGCGGGCCCAAGCCGGGAGAGAACGACTACTTCACCATGCGCCCCCCGACCCGCCCGGTCTGGATCGGCGGGTTCGACGGCGGGAAGAAGCGCTACGGCGCCGGCTATGCGGCGGTCGTCCTGCACGGCGTCAAGGCCGGCAGGCGATACCCGTTCACGCCCACGGGCTTCACCGTCAACTACGCGTCCGGCCAGTTGGAGACCGCCCCAAACCACAACTACGGGCGGCACAACATGGCGTTCGGCCCGGTGGGGGAGGCGCTCGCGCTGGCCACCGGCGAGATCTTCCCTTCTCATCTCGTCGTCACCCACGCACCCACCCGACGGGCCGTCTGCCAGGTTCCCCTGCCCGCCTACAAGGACGACAAGCACCCCGGCAAGTGCTACGGGGAGGTCGGCGGGACGCCGGCCCCGAAGGTGGCGTACACGCCGCCGCTGGCCGCCGCCGGGCGTTACCTGATCGCCTGCAAGCGCCACCCGTGGAAGCGGGGGCACCTCTTCGTGGTGGACAACCCTTACGCCGGCCTCGCCGACGGAAACGGCGCCTTCCGCATGGACGACGTCCCGCCCGGAAAGTACACCCTCGACCTCTGGCACCCGGACCTTGAGCCCGTCAAGCGGAGGCTTCCCGTTGAGATCCAGCCCGGAAAGGCCGCGTCGGTCGAGGTCGCCTTCAAGGTCCCGGCCATCCTCACCAACCCGCCGCCGGTGCCCGACACGCCGGTTACGAGCTGGGCCTTCCTGGGGATCTTCGACGACAAGAGCCGCCCCGACCCCGCGCCGGAGAAGAAGCTCGACCTTGCCGCGAAGGTCAAGGGCCGCGGCGGGGCGGGGGTGGCGTGGAAGAGCGTCGAGGCGAACGATGGACGCATCGACATGGCTAAATCAGCCGGAAAGGCCTTCAAGTCCGTCGCCAACGCCCACGCCTACCTCTGCGCGCACCTCCAGGCCCAAAAGGCCCGCAGCGCCCTGTTCGGCTTGCAGGCCGACGACGCCGTCACGGTCTGGCTCAACGGGCGGTGCATCTACAGCGGCGCCAGCGGCATGGCCGTCGGCCAACTCAAGGCCGGACGCAACGTCCTCCTGGCCCGACTGGCCAACGGCGGCGGGGCGGGGCACCTGGTTGTCAAATACCCCGGCGAAGGCGTCAAGGCCTCGGCCCCGGCCCTGCCATAGCCCGCGGCATGGCCCCGCGGCCGGCAAGCGGGCTCTGCGCCCACACGCGGCGATTAGTAAAAACCTTAACCCGTCGGTTTACCCGAAGTTCCATCCCAAGTAACTTCTCCAGCGGCACTTACAGGAACTGCCCGGCCGGGTGAATGGTAAAAGCGGCCTCGCCGAAATCGCCGTAAGTCCTTCTCAGGGCTTGATCGGCTGGTTAGCCCCTTTACCTTTGGCCCGCGCCCGCCAGGGCCCCGCCGGCCCGAACCGTTCCCCGGTGAACCCGATCACATGTCAAGGCCCGGACCATCGCCCTCACCCCGCCCCGGGCAGCGGCCCTCCACCCTATATGTAGTGCCGTCTGAGGCCCCGCCCGGCAGCGACTCCTTGGCCGTTGCGTGCGCCACCCGCCGCAGCTTCCGTGGCGACTTGCCGGTCGCGCGGATGGGCGATGGGGCGGCCCGCAGGCCCCGGTGGCGCAAGGCGAAAGGTGGGACTTCTCCTTTGCCAAGACCGGACATTCCCACTTTGGCATGACACTGGCTCCCGGTTTCTTGATCGCCCTCCGGGCAGGGCCTATGCTGGACGGCCGCGCCCGCCGGACGGGTGTGCCGTGTGCTGACTCAGCAGCCGACCTCGGCGGGCGCGAATAGAAAGGAAGGTCCGACGTGAATGACAATCTGGCCTGCCCGGCGGCGGTCCGGCTTGCGACGGCGACGTTTCTTGTGGCGGCGCTGGCTTCGGCCCCGGGTGCAGCGCCCGCCACCGGGCCGGCGAAGGACGCGCTGGAGAAGTTCCACGTCATGGAGCCCTTCTGGGCCTCCCGGACGGTCCACGAGGAAAGCCTGATGTTCATTCAGGACGACCCCCGCAAACCGGCGTGGGCGCGACTTCTGTTCGCACCCGCCGGGGGGGTCACGCTGAAGAGCGCCGACTGGAAGACGGCCTGGCGGGAGGGCAAGGACTTCACGGTGGACCGCGAGGCGGGCGTGCTGCGGCTGACCGCCGGCTCGGCCGTCCCGTTCAACACCCTCGAGGAGATCTTTCCGACCGGGCGGGTCAACTGGAAGAAGTGGCGGAGGGGGCACGAGGGCAAGCAGTGCCTGCTGTGGGCGCCGTACTGGGGGCGTCCCGGCGTGCCGGTCGATCCGGGCTTCTTCGCCCGCCGCCAGGTGGAAGTCACCTACGACCGCGGCGAAGGGGACTGGCCCGGGCCGGTGCCGAAGCTCGCCGCCGACAAGCTCGCCCGGACGCTCGGAAAGCTCAAGGCCGCCCGGCCGATCACCATGGCGATCAGCGGCGACGGCGTCGTCTTCCGCAAGGCGGTCAGCTCGGGGGCCCAGCGATTCACGCCCTACATGCCCTGGTACGGGGACCTGGTGGCCGAGACCGTGGAGCGGCTTTACGGCTCCCGCGTCACGCTGAAATGCCACCCCGCCGTTTGGGTCGCGAACGCCCTCGGCCAGGCAAAGCAGCCCGAGGCGATCGCCGGGGACAAGCCCGACCTGATCGTGCTGGCCTACGGCGTCGGCGACCTGCGGCACCCCCACGGCGGGCAGAAGGTCCAGGTCGAGCCGGTGGTCGAGAATTTCAGGAAGCTGCTGGAGGCCGTCAGGCGGCTCTCGCCGGAGGCGGACGTGATCCTGCTGACGCCCATCCCAAGCCACCCCGAGTGGTCCGTGACGGACCCTGCAAATTACGCCGCGTTCCGCGACGGGCTGTCGAAGATGACGGGAGAAGGGGTGGCCCTGGCCGACGCCACGGCCCTGGCCGAGGCGGTCGTGAAGCGCAAGGGGTACTACCCGCTGGCCGGCGACGGGGTGGAGATGCCGGGCGACTACGGCCACCTGCTGTTGGCCCAGGCTGTGTGCGGGCTGCTGACCGACCCCCGCCGCAGGCCCGCCATGCGGTGGGACCCGTGGGCCGTGCTCTCCCCGCCGTGGGCGGGGCGAACCGTCCGCGGAGAGCGCCTCCTGTTCATTCAGGAAAAGCCCGCCGAGCCGCCCGCCGCGTCGCTGATGTTCCCCCCGGCCGGGGCCGTCCGCCTGACGGCGCTGGATCGGGTCACCGTCTTTTCCGACAAGGCCGACTACACCGTGGACCCGTCCAAGCGGCGGATCATCCTCACCGACAAGACCCGGATCCCCTTCTTCAAGCGGGAGGAGCTGTACACGCCGGCCCCGACGCCGGGCACGTACTACTGGGGCCAGTACAATTGCATGGGCAAGTACCGCTTCGGCGACCGCAGCCTGCTGATGGGATACGACCTGTTCACGGCCAGGCAGCCCGTCGCCACCTACGACCGGGCCGGCGAGTGGTCCGACTACGTCCCCGCGTTCGCCGGCAAGGCCCTGCCCGGCACGACCGGCAAGCTCGCCTCCGGCGCCCCGGTCAGGCTGACCGCGCTGGGAGACAGCATCACCCTGGGCGGCGACGCCTCCGGGTTCATGAACCGTCCGCCGGGCCAGCCACGCTTCGCCGACCTGGTGGCCGCCGGGCTGAAGAAGGCCTGTCGCTCGAACGTACACTACACCAACATCAGCAGGGCCGGCGCGAGGGCGGACTGGGGCGGGGCCATGGTGGGCAAGGTCCTCGCCAGCGACCCGGACCTGGTGATCGTGGCATTCGGCATGAACGATTTCGGCGGCCGCGGCGGCGACGCCGCCTACAGGAAAGGCATCGCCCGGATCATCGAAGGCGTCCGCGAGAAGAAACCCGAGGCGGAATTCGTCCTGGTCTCGTCCATGTGGCACATCCCGTACGGCGGGCCGCCGACCCTCAACTTCCTGCGCTACCAGCGGGCCCTGAAGGGGCTGTGCGGCCGGGGCGTCGCGCTGGCGGACATGACGGCGCTTTTCGAGGCCATGCTCCAGCGGAAACGCTGGCACGACGTCGCCAGCGGCATCAACCACCCCAACGACTTCTCGCACCGGCTGTACGCCCAGACCATACTCGGGTTGCTGATCGAGCGGTTTGGCCGAAGGTAGCCGGGGCGAGGGTCCCAAAGGCGGCAGGCGGCGGCCGGCGGAGAGGTGCCGCGGCGCTGCGCTCGGCGGGTCCCGGGGTTCGCCGCTTGCGTGTCATCGTGGCGGGCGGTAGATTTCGGGGGGCGCCCGGCCGGGCGGCGGCGCTTGCGCCCGGCGCCCGTAGGGTGGGACGGAGTCCCGCCTTCCGCGTGGAGGAGGTGAGATGTTCGATCTGGCTGCGTCGAGTAAACGGATCTCGGCGGTGTATCGCGGCGAGAGGCCCGACCGGGTGCCGATCATGTCGCCGATCTCGTGGCCGCCGGGGGGAAACATAGACGATGAGCCTCCGGAGGACTGGCGCGGGGAGGGCGATTTCGTGAAGGTGGCCAGGCTGGTGCAGGCGCACTGCGACCCGCACCCGCCGTTCAACGCGGTGGGCTGCCCGGGGGTCTTTGCCCCGATCAGCTACCAGCGTTTCCTGGAGGCCCCGGCCGACTACGTCGAGGAGCTTCCGCCCGAGCCGGTGGGCGGTGGGCGGACGCGGCACAGCACGCTGCTGCACACGCCGAAGGGCGACCTCCGCCACGTGTACTTCCAGGATGCGGGCATATACACCAAGTGGGACATCCACAGGCCCATCCAGGGCCCCGAGGACGTGGAGAAGATGCTCAGCGTGCCGTACCGCTTCGACCCGCCGGACGGGGGAAAGTATGAGCCCTTCCGCCGCCACCGCGCCCGGATGGGCCGCGACTGCATCGCCGGCGCCGGCGTGAACTCCATGGTGGCCATGCTCTGCGGGATGATGTCCTTCGACCTGCTGCTGGAGTGGGTGATCACCGAGCCGGCGCTGCTGGCGGCGCTGGGCGCCGCGTGGATGGAGCGGACGTGGGAGAAGGTGGCCTTCCTGCTGGGCGAGGGGGTCGGGCCGGTGTGGCATTTCAACGGGGTGGAGCGGGCGTCCCCGCCGATGATGGGCCCGCGGCAGTGGGCGGAGTGGGTGGTCCCCTACGACGGGGAGATGATGCGCCGGATCAAGGCGCGGATCCCAGGGTCGATCTTCGACCGACCACGGTTC